>JALYXS010000571.1 GCA_030946965.1 Acidobacteriota bacterium | reverse complement strand
AGATGATCTTGTTCTCGCAGGTATTGAACGGCGTGTTGCTGCCATTCGTCCTGATCTTCATGGTGATTCTGATCAACAAAGTGAAGTTGATGAAAGAGTGGGTGAACTCGCCTCTCTATAATCTGATCGCGTGGGTGACGGTGGTGGTGATGATCGGGCTGACCCTCGCGTTCGCCGGTATCAATATTCGCGGACTGCGTTAGATCGGGTGGGGCGCGCACTCCTGCGTGCCGCGTCCCCACTTATGGGGACGCTTGTCCGCGCGATAACATTCCGCCGCGTTAACCCAAGTTCGTCACGGCATCGGTAGTACCGAGCTTTTTTGATCCAATCGGTGGCGCCAAGTCCTAACGCATCAATCGGCGTTTTTCGAAAACAGCGATGTAGGGGCAGTCATGACAGGATCATCTCAGAATGTTTTTGCGGCCGAACCACCATGGCAAAGACGGCAAGGATCACAACTATTGCTGCTCCAACTCGGCATCAGCCTACCCGAACATCTCCGGTTCCATCGCGAATGTAGTGTAGATTCAGCCATCGCCTGAACCCATTTTCAATGACTTAGATCCTGGGCGGACGAACCGAAATTCATCAGCCCGATCATAGATAAAAAGCACCCCGACGGCTCGGACGTCACGGTCGGCTTCGATCCCATTATCGGTCAGAATAAAGCGGCGGGCCGCGTGCGGACGATGGATGAGCCTTTCCCGAACTATCCAACTGGCAATGTCCGGAGCACGCTTACGATCCCCCAGGACTTTGTGCAGGCGACTGGCGGCGCTTACTTTTTTATGCCGTCCATTGCGGCACTCGCGAACGAATTATCCTCTTGATGGGCGGAAGTACACTCGCGCCGCTCGCTGACGCTCGCTGTTCGGTAGCAACGGCCGGTACGGAACCGCGACCGTTAGGAAGCGGCCGCATTGCGCTAATCTACGAACTGAATGGACGATCAAGAGTTCAAGAAACGAGTGGATGGCGCGCTCAACGATCTCTACCGCGCATTATCCGATGCATCGGACGAGTATGGCTTCGAAGCGGATTTCAACTCAGGGGCTTTGTCGGTCGAGTTTGAAAATCCTCCGGCGAAATTCGTTGTCAGCCCAAACTCTCCGGTGCGGCAAGTATGGGTGTCGGCGCTCTCGAAAAGCTACAAGCTCGATTGGGATATCGTCGAGAATTCGTTCGTTTACGGCGAGTCTAAAGAGACGTTAAAAGCGCTTATGGAGCGGGTGATCGGCAAACAACTGCACAACGACGTGACGCTGTAACGGTCAGCCGGTGTCTGGACGTAAGCCGAAATGGTATACCGCCGCTCCGGCCAGAACCGTCGCCAGCGCCGTTAGAGATGGAAGGGGCTGCCAAACCACGCCGTAGCCAACCATCGCGATTCCGACGAGGATATAAGCCGCGGGAATCAACGGGAAGCAGAAACTCAGGGCCGGAAGCCGTTCCCAATCCGGCCTCTTGCGGAATACGAACACGGAAGCCACCGAAAGCACGGTAAATAGCGTGAGGCTGAATCCGATGTAGTAGAAAAGCTGCGGAAACGGTGTCAGCGTCATCAGCATCGCGCAGGCGCCCTGGCACAAAATCGCGACCACGGGAGTGTGCCATTTGGGATGAACGACCGCGGCTGTCTTGAAGAACGCTCCGTTTTTCGCCATGGCGTAATAGACGCGCGGGCCGATGGTTACCATGGCGTTGACGGTCGACGTGATCGCAAGGGCCATCATGGCCGCGAATCCGCCGGCGATTCCCGGGCCAAACAGATTCGAGGCCGCGAGCGAGCCGATTGCCAGCACGCCCTTCATGGATTCGAGCGGCGTCGAATAAATGAATATCAGATTCAAGCCGATGTAAAGGGCTGTCACCAATGCCGTCCCGGCCGCCAGGGCGGCCGGCAACGTTCGATGCGGCTGCTTCAATTCTTCGGCGACATAGGTTGCCGCGTTCCATCCGCTATAGCCCACCATCACCCACAGAAGGCTGATTACGAACTGTGCCGGCAATGCGGTTGTCGATGTCCGGATGACATGCTGGGAAAAGTGGTTCCAATCGCCCGCGCCGAAAAGAAAACCGCAGACCACGAAGACGATGATGACGGCCAGCTTGGTGCCGGTCAGGAAATTTTGAATTCGCGCCACCCGGCCCACGCCGAGGCAGTTCAAGATCGTGAACAGCGCGATCAGACTGGATGCCACCAGTTGCGCGCGGCCAAACTTGAATGCGAACGCTCCCGAGCCAATCGACCACGCCGCGTTGGCCTGCTTCAACGAGGGGAAAAAATAGCCCAGATAATCGGAGAACGCCAGCGCCGCGGCCGCTATGGGCGCCGAAAATCCGGCGAAGAAAGATACCCAGCCGGTCATGAATCCCCAAGCCGGTCCGAAAGCCCTTGTGAGGTAAACATACTCGCCGCCCGAACTCGGGAAATTGATTCCCAGTTCCGAGTAACTCAACGCCCCGCACAGCGCGAATAAGGCGCCGGCGAACCACACTAGCAAAATGAGCTTCGCGCTCCCGAGATCGCCCGCCATGAACCCCGTGGTGGCGAAGATGCCGGTTCCCACCATGTTCGACACTACCAATGCCGTTGCGCTGACAAAGCCGAGTTGCCGCAGCAGGACAACCGGTTTTTGAGTGGAACGCTTACTCGGAGTCTGGAGAGCCAAGTGCTGCCATATTATCATCATGACTTTG
>JALYXS010000663.1 GCA_030946965.1 Acidobacteriota bacterium | reverse complement strand
GCTTTCGGCGGGCCAGCAGGCGGTATCTTTCAGACTGAGCGAGGTCAGCAGGAACACGCGCGCGCCTTGCCGCTTGCACTCCCGCATAAACTCATGGCCTTTTTCGTAACTGGCGAGACAGAGGATCGTCAACATAGGCCATAATAGGATGTTTCGGATTGAGGTCGCTATAAATGAGCACGGTTGGAACCCAGAGTTATGCAAACCACGCGCGGTGGGATCCGCCCGTGCATTTTTTTCTGCTGCCGATGCTGCTGGTCGCGGTTGGCCTTGCGATCTGGAACGTAATTCGCGACCCTGGCCTGCCCGCGGCCGTCATCTTGATTCTGGCTCTCTGCGGTTTCTTGACCGCGCTCAAAGCTCGCATGTATCCCCTGAAAGCGCAAGATCGGGTCATCCGTCTAGAAGAGCGCTTGCGTCTGGCGACTTTGCTGCCCGACTCGTTACGTTCCAGAATCGGAGATCTCACGGAATCCCAACTGATTTCCTTGCGATTCGCGTCCGACTCCGAATTGCCGGCTTTGGTGGAGAAGACCCTGGCGGACAACTGGCGTCCGAAGCAGATCAAGGCAGCGATCGCGCAGTGGCGTCCGGATCACTTCCGCGTCTGAACTTCCGTGGCGCCAAACTCGTATCATGATTGTGAGATCGAAATGGGAGATCGCCTATGGCAGACACTGAGACGATAAACGCGCATCGCGTCGGCGCGCTTTTGGCCGAGAATGGTTACGACGTTTCCGAACCGCAGCCGAACGTGTGGCGGATTCGCGAAGTGGAAAGCGGCGTGATCGCGCAAGCGGTCCTCGAAGGTGAGATTCTGTTCCTGTCGTTGAATTGCACGGTCGTTCCATCGAAATCCCTAACGCCGGAATTGATGCGCAAGATGCTGGCGGGCGATAATGGAATTTCGACTTCGCATTTCCAGCTTTACGACGTGGGCGGCGGCAACGTCGCGATCGCCCTAAGCAATTTCTGCAAGCTGCAAAACATGGGCCCAGAAGATGAAGACGACATTTTGTCGTGCGTGCATTTTCTCTTGGCGGACGTGGTGGAAGCCCGCCGCTTGATCTCTTAAGAATCCTGGAAAAAACAATGAGCTTCCTTTCAGACGTTTTCAACCGCGGCGGCCGCGTAGCGCGGGGCCAAGTCAATCAAGGCATGAGCGCGGTGGAATCCGCGACCTTCGAAGCCACGGTGAAACAGACCGTGCTCGACATGCGGAACGAGTTGAACAACGCCGTTCGCGCATCGGCCATGGCGATGAGTAATCACAATCGCCTGGAAGCGGAATATCAGAAATACGCGCGGCAGTCTCAAGAATGGAAAGACCGGGCAAGCGCGGCGCTCGACGCCGGCAATGAAGACCTGGCAAAAAAAGCTCTGGTCCGAAAGGCTGACAGCGATAAGCAAGTGAATTCGATGCAGGCCTCGGTCGATTCCGCGCGGCAGGCTAGCGAAACGCTAAAGAATCAAGTTGTCGAACTCAAGCGGAAGATCGACGAAGCCGAACGCACCGCCACGACTCTGGTGGCTCGCAAGAATGCGGCGCAGGCGCAACGGAAAGTGGCCGAAGCTCTGGCGGGCGTGGGAAGCGCCGACAATGCTTTCGCGGCCCTCGGCACGTTTGAGGAATCGGTCTCGCGCGAAGAGGCTTCCGCCAAGGCGTTTCAAACTCTGGCTTCGGCGGGCAAAGACGATGAACTGGAGAGCCAGTTTGCCCAGTTGGGTAGCCACAGTGTGGACGACGAACTGGCGGCGCTAAAGAACGAGAAGAAGCTTCAGCAGCCCTATATTCCGAAATCTCTGCCGCCAGGGCAGTAAATGATTACGCTGACAACGGTCGCCATTCTTGGCGCGTTGCTCGCATGGGTGTCGATCATGTTCTTTAAGAAATCCGAACCGGCCGTTCCGATGCAACCGCGGCAGGATCTTGCGAATCTCAAGATCGGGGATGCGCGCGTGGGCGATACCATCTCGATTGCCGGAGCGGGCGACGATCTCACCGACGTCGATTTCACCGCCGACCGCCAAAAGCAGTATGAAGCCGGCAGCAAGCATTGGTTCGAGTTGAGCGGGATGTATCGCGAGCGGCGCGTTTACGTCGAAGTGTTCGACGATGAGGAAGTGGAGACGCGGGCGGCGCTCGATGGCAGGAAACTGACGCTCGATCAGTTGGGCTTGACCGAAGAAGACCTGGCGGCGATGGACGAACGCCAGAACGCGGCCGACTCGTTCGAATCCGAAGGAATCGTTTGGATGTACCGGGCCAGCCGCGAGATTGGCGAATTCCGCGACAGGCAGGAAATCGGCGCGGGAATGTACCGGTGGGATTTTCAGGAAGAAAATGGGAAACGTTTTTTGTACGTGAAGAAACCGCAAGGAGAGCCATTTTCCGCGGTAGTGTTGCAGCAGGTAAACCCGGGAGACATTACCGTTTATCGGGGCGGGTGAACATTATGAGTAAACGCGCGCTGGGATCGATCGCAATCACCTTGATGATTCTGATCGCAGTCGTGCTTTTTGCGGGACTGGACGGTTTGCCGCGGAGTTTACGCGGGCAAATCGATAACGAGCGGCAGGTTTTGGCGAAAGCCGAATCGCAGTTTGAAGCGGCGAAAGCCGAGGTAAGCCGCGACGCTCGGGCCGATCCCGTATTGAGCCAAATTCTGCCGGACAAAATCAGTCGCGCGGCAGCGGATTTTGCTTCCGCCGGAAAAAATATGGCGGAGTTGCAGCGGCTCCGGAAGGAGAATCGCTCCAAGACCCGTCAGCAGGCGGAGCGGCTGCTACGCGAGGTAAAAAATTCGCGCGGCGCCGCGATGGCCGAAGCTTCGGCCGCGCAAAATGAGGCGCGCGAATGGACGGCGGTCAAGCCCGCGCTCGCATCGCTGGATCTAGCGCCCATCGTCGCGACAGTGCAGAAGGCCGAGAGCGATTGGCCGGAGAAACAAGCGGATCTCGAACGGCGTCTCGATAACGTGAAGGCCGGTGGCGAGCAGGCGCGAAACCTCGCCAATGGCGGCGCTCCTCTTTCGGGCGGCGACCCCGTGCGCCAGGCGATCGAACTTCCGTCTCAAATTGACCAACTCAAGAATCTAACCGGGCAACTTTACGATTCATGGGATAAGGTTCTGGTCGATCTAGAAGTTCGCCGCGGCGGAGAATCGCGCGACTACAACGAGAAAGTCAAAACGATCCGCACGCATCTGACTGACGTCGCCGCTAAGAAAGCCGAAACTACTTCGGACGAAAAATGGGTGCGCGTGACGCAATCGACATACGCCGCGGTCGAAGACAAGCTCGGGATGACGCTGGAGCACAAAGACGCGGGCAAATACGATTCCGAAGCGACGCGCACGCCCCAGCCGCCCGGCTTTGCCTACGTCGCGCCTCCATCGCAAGTGTCGAATCAATATGGCTACTGGGAGCACCGCGATGGCGGCACGTTCTGGACTTTCCTTCCGCAGTATTTAATCATGCGCGAATTGCTTTGGGCGCATCAGTACCGTCCACCGACCGCGGTCGAGTATGGTGGATATCAGACCGCGCAACGAACCGGGCAGACTTACTTCGGCCACGACACAGCCGGCGGCACGGCAACGAGCGTTCCCAAGTACGGCACCCACGGAACCTTTACGCAATCGCGTTACGCCGGAAGCCAATACGTTCGCAATAGCGGTACTTACAACGCATCTAAGTATTCAACACAAAGCGGCACTTATCGCGGCTCGCAATATGAGAGCCATGGCTCCACGTACCGGCCGAACGCATCGCCGTCCCGTTCAGGAGGTTCTACGTTTGGATCTTCGCGGTCCATGCCGCGCAGTTTTCCGTCGTCTGGTGGAAGGCGGTTCGGCGGTGGCCGAAGGCGCTGAAGTCAGCCCGATAACGCGCGAGTTCTAAACTGCGTCCGATACACTTGCGAAATTGAAATCCGAAGTGACGAGCGCGGGCACGATTTGCGATCCCGTTTCATCGCCGGTCACGCGCACCGGCCGGCTTAGCTTAGCCGTACGCTGAAGTACCTCCGCCGGGCTCTCGTTCCAACGAAAGTTGGTAACCGGATCAGTTACTTTGCCCTTTTCCACCAAGAAAACGCCATCGCGGGACAGGCCGGTTAATTGCCAGGTCTGCGGCTGAACCACGCGGATGTACCAGAGGCGGGTAATCAGCAAACCCCGTTCGACGGAGCGGATCAGGTCATCGACCGAATTTTCCTGGCCATCCAGAACCAAGTTGCCGGCTGCCGGAGTAGGCTTGATCTTCGCTTTACTCGCCCAGAACCGGTCATACACCAGGTTCTTCACGACGCCTTTCTCGATCCACGCGATTTTTTCATTCGGAAGGAGCGATTGGTCCCACGGCGTCGAGGCCAGCTTCGGATCGAATGGATCGCTACGTAGAGTAATGAACTCCGGAAACATCTGTTCGCCTAACCGCGTTCCCCCGCCTTTCTTGCTCAGGAAAGATTGACCTTGTTCCGCGTCGCGCGCGCCGAAAGCGAAGCCCAACCAACCAACAAGATCTCCAACGGCCGCGGGCTCTAAAATGACTGTGTACTTCCCCGGTACCAATGTTTTACGGTTTACCCCGCGAATACACTTTTCAGTTGAAATACGCGCTGCCGCTTCGCCGTTCAAATCCTTCAGCGATACAGAACTTTGAGACGCCCAACCGGAGCTCGTTCCCGCCGCGTTCCGCATGGTGTGGCTCAGGCTGGAATCGGTATAGGTATGATAGCCAAACAAACCGGCCTTGTTGCCAACGGCAACTACGTTGGACGAGCGCTGAATGTAACCGGCAGCCGTAAGTTTCTTATCGAGCGCGCTTGCGATCACGGCATGCACGTGCGGGATCATTACATCGCCGCGCGCCGACGCGGTAAACGCATCGAAATTGTGAAGTACGGGATACTTCTGGGCGGGAAGCGCCGGCATATTTTCTGGGTCGGGACGGGAGATCGCGGCCAGTCCTTCCGCTTGCTGAACCCCGTTTCGTAGCGCCTCGTCCGTCAATTCGGAAACCACCGCGTTTCCGCTGCGCCGGCCCGCCGTCGTGCTCGTAATCGAGACCTGCTGGGTGATGCGGTAACCCGACGTGGTAATGCCGTTGTTCGCGAAGCGGATGAAATCGTCTTCGGTCCACTGAATGTTGAGCTCGCATCCAGGCAATTTCGAATAGCCGAGCACGCGATCGACGATGTTTTTCGCTTCTTGTAGGCTGAACATTCCTGTCTCCTCTCCGGTCCCCTCCCGCGCTCTTCAGTCGGTCAACAATACATTGATCTGGCGAAACCGGCTCGGCGAGCAGGCGTGGCTAACGGCGTTGCTCTGCGACGGCTCGCCTTTCCCATCGCTCGGAGCGCCGAACTGCTGCCAGTAACTTGGCCCGGCGATGCCGTCGCACGCATGCCAGAAATCGGTGGTCTTCGCCTGGTAAGCGACACGCGAAATCATTCCGCGTTTCTTGCCGCCCTTGATTTCCCAGAAAGCATCGCCGCCGAACTGGAAATTGTAACGCTGCTGATCGATCGAGAAGCTGCCGTCGCCTTCAATCAAAATGCCGTCATCCACGCCCGAGATTAAGTCGTCCGGCGTAACCGTCCCCGGCCCGGGCGCAAGCCAGACGTTGGGCATTCGCTGGAAAGGAACGCTAGACCAGGAATCCGCATAGCAGCACCCCCGCGACTCGGTCTCGCCGATCAGGTGCGCCTGATCGCGGATCGTTTGGTAATGCTTGAAGACGCCTTTTTCAATGATGGGAAACTTGGTGGTCAACACGCCGTCGTCATCGTATTTGATGGTCGCGAGGCCTCGATCGTTAGTGCGATCGCCGAAGACGTTCATGAGCGGACTACCGAAAGAGAAATTGCCCAGCTTCTCGGTCGTCAGGAAACTGGTGCCGGCGTAGTTCGCTTCGTAGCCGAGCGCGCGGTCGAGTTCGGTAGGGTGCCCGACCGATTCGTGGATGGTCAGCCACAAATGGCTAGGCAGCAACACCAGGTCTTTCTTTCCCGGTGAAACCGGAGGCGCCGCGAGGTGTTCTAGAACCTCGGCGCGGATTCTTGGCGCATTTTCGCCGAGGTTCGCCTTCGGGATCGCTTCCCAGCCCGCCGTTTGCGGCTCCACTATGTACTTCCGCGTGCGCGAGATGTTGCGCTTGAAATCGACCGCCACGGCACTTAGAAATGGATACACGCGAACTACATACTGCTGGATCGATGAGCCCTCGGACGAAGCGAAATATTTGTCTTCCGATTGGACTCCGAGCGCTCCGAAGGCGGAAAAAACCTCCGGGTCTTTCTTGATGGTGAGCGCCGCGCCGTGAATCAGTTCCAGCTTTTCATCCACCGAAACCGAGAATGGATCTATCTCAAAGGCTGAGGAGTAGCGATCTATATAAGTCTTGGCGGGCGCGAGTTGCACCGGCCTTGCCTGCACGGATGCATTCGCTTTCGCCACGGCGACGGCTTCGCGTGTGAGGCGGGCAATCTCTTCCGCGGAAACAAGCGGCGATGCCGCGAACCCCCATTGGCCGTTCACGATTACCCGGACGCCGAAGCCGAAGCTGTTCTGGTCGGTTACGAACGGGACCTCATCGGTGATGTTGCTGCCACGTTGAGGAGATAGCCGGTAGCCGGAGAACTGGATACGGAAGCGGCCGATGCGGATATCCGCGTAACTCGCCCCGAGTTTTTTGGCTTCCACCACCGCAACGGCCCCGAGCTTTTCCAGCGCCGGATTGGGCTTGGCGGACGTCCCGGCCGGTTCCCCAAACAGCGTCTGGGCCAAGAGCGCCGAAGCGCCGGTTGCCGCTGTGGCCAGAAACGAGCGTCGCGTGAAATATTCAGTCTGATTAGCGAGCGTCACTGGGTTCCCCTTCCGCGGACAGTTTAGCACTTGGCTAATCGTCCTAAAAAATAAATTTCATGGCCAGCTGAATCTGCCTGCTCGATCCTGAATCTCCCACCGGAAAACGCGTGCTCGATATCTGCCCGAACGTATTTCCCGCGGCAGTAC
>JALYXS010000533.1 GCA_030946965.1 Acidobacteriota bacterium | reverse complement strand
ACGCACTCCTGCGTGCCGCGTCCCCACTCATGGGGACGCCTGACGGCGGATACGCATGACCGAAGTTGGCGCGCCGCTATGTGTCCACACGAGTGTGGACACGGCACGCAGGAGTGCGTGCGCCACGCTGAACACGTCGAGAGACGCCCTTGAGGCGAATTTCACTCACCGGTTGGATTTTCATCGGCATGGCGGCCGGCATAGCGCTTGGAATTTTCACGCCCGCATTCGCCATTCAACTCGCGCCGGTAAGCAATGTCTTTCTGCGCCTGATCCGCTCGATCATCGCGCCTCTCATCTTCGGAACCCTCGTTTATGGGATCGCGGGCGCGGGCGACATTCGCCAGATGGGCCGCATCGGACTGAAGGCCATCGTGTATTTCGAAGTAATCACGACCCTCGCGCTGTTCATCGGACTTGCCGCCGTGAATTTACTACGGCCGGGCAGCGGCGTCGTGCTCACGAGAACCGGCGCGGAAGCTGCCCTCCCGCAAACGCACCCAAGTCTGGGCGCGGTGCTCGATCACGTTTTCCCGGCGAGCATCATCGACGCGATGGCGCGAGGGGACGTGCTCCAAATCGTGGTGTTCGCGTTCGTCTTCGGCGCGGCGTGTTCCGCAATTGGCGCGAAAGCCAGACCGGTGGTGGCTTTTTGCGAATCGCTGGCGGAGGTCATGTTCCGCTACACCAATTACGTGATGTATTTGGCGCCGTTCGGGGTGAGCGCGGCCATCGCCGTTACTGTCGGAACGAAAGGAGTCGCGGTTCTATTCGGGCTCGGCAAGCTCATCGGCGCGATGTACGCGGCGCTGCTTGTTTTCGTCGTGTTCGTTTTCGGCGCCGTCATCGCGCTCGCCCGGATTCCATTGCGTCGATTCTACATTGCAGTGCGCCAACCTTTTTTGATCGCGTTTTCGACGGCCTCGAGCGAAGCGGCGCTTCCTCTCGCGCTCGAGAATATGGAAAAGTTCGGAGTGCCGAAGCACATCGTCGCGTTCGTGCTTCCGACGGGATACAGCTTCAATCTGGATGGCTCCACTCTTTATCTCTCGCTCGCTTCGGTTTTCGTCGCGCAAGCGGCGGGCGTGGAGATGCCACTCGGCGAGCAACTTCTCATGCTGCTGACGCTGATGCTGACCAGCAAAGGCGTGGCCGGGGTTCCACGGGCGGCCCTCGTAATTCTCGCCGGCACTCTGGCCAGCTTTCAATTGCCCATGGAGGGGATCGCGGTGCTACTCGGCGTGGACGCATTGCTCGATATGGCGAGGACATCGGTGAACGTGCTTGGCAATTGCCTCGCGTCCGCCGTGGTGGCGCGATGGGAAGGCGTGCGTTTCGACGAAACTACTCGATAATCGAAGTCACGCGCGGTAGCGTTTTCCCGTTCTCCACTTTCTGTCCGCGATTCGGATTATTAGTAAAGTGGATCGGATAAAGCGTAATTTTCCCAGCGGCGGTATCGATGGGCTCCCAACCGACCCCCACGCCTTTGGCGCGCGCGATCTCGCGAATTTCGCGGAATATGTCGAAAGAGTCGTCATTCAGCAGACAGGCTAAATACTGTTTAGCCGGTTTGATCCCGGCCAGGTATTTCGAAAAGTCGCTGTCCGGGCTCTTGATTTGCTCGGAAGTTTCCCCATCCGACTCGCGCGTGGCGAGCGTGGTGGTTTTCTGCTTCATGAATTTGAAATGTTTTTTGTCCACGGGAATAGCGTGGTTGTGAAACAGTTCGACCAGCATCGGAAGCTTCGTTGCCGGCGAAGCTTTCGGTAAAGAGGCCACCTCCTTTTCGAACGGGTTGCGCGTGTTGTTCAATTCCGTCTCAAGCTTGGCGATTTCGGTCTTCTTCGTCTGGACCGCGCCCTGGAGGCGCTCGATCTCGGCCGCCTGTTCCGACGGCGCGCGCGCCTCCGGCTTTGGATCGACCGCCTGTCCTTTCTTTAATCCGGACAACTTCTGCTGCTCTTGTAGGATGGCGGCGTCCAGACGTTGCTGCTCTTCGCTCGCGGTCGTAAGACTCTGTTGGGTCGCCGACCAATCCGTCTGGACCGCTTGGACGGTTTGTACGAGGACGGCACGCTCTTGAGCCAGCCGCTTGGCTTCAGGATCGGGCTCGGTCATACCCGGTTTCGGCTGCTTCGGAGCGGCCTTCGGCAGCCTCACCACCGGCTTCGGAATCGCAACCACTGGCGCGGCTTGTTCCACGAGGGCCGTCGGAACTTTGGCTGGCTTCTGTTGAATCGGAACGATCACCCAAAGCGTCCCCGCGATCAAAGCAAGAATAAACAGGAAGATTGGTTCCAGCAACGAATCCCAATTTAATTTCATGGCGGCCTTATTTGTACTTTACCTGCCACGCGGCGTCGATCGGCTCGTAGCCTAGCCCTTCCGCGCCGTTCTCTTCCGCGGCGGCGCGCGCCACGTTGAAAGTTTCGAATCCATTCGGGCGCACCAAAAACACGACGTATTTGCCCGTGACCGCCTTATCGAACGATGAACCCTTCTTAAGCTTATCGAGCGAAATCCGCTCCGCCTGTGGGATCAGCACGATCAAGTCTTTGGCGCACTCCACCCACTGCGGGGTTCCGCCCGTCTTCGCGCCGCCGAAAATCCGTTGCGGATCGAAAAGTGTCTTCCTGTCGATAATTTCCTGGCGAAGTTCCCCGGCTTTCTTATCGAGGGCGGCAAGCTGCTTTTGGGATTCGATAAGCCGGGCCTGTGCATCCGCTTCGGCTTTGGCCCGGTCCAGTTCCGCCTGGCGGCTCATATTCCTGGTCCTCTCAGTCGCCTGGCGAAGCTGGTCCTGGAGTTGTTTTTGCAAATCCGTCAGCGTGGCCCGCGCTTTTTGAAGCGTCTCCTGCTGCTGCGTCAACTTGCGTTTCTCCTGGTCCAGATCGCGCGATTGCCGGCTCACTTGCGCGAGCGCCACGTCGTACTGTTTCTTATTTTGCTCTTCCAGCAGCTTCTTGCGTTCTTCCTCGGCCTTAGCCAACTTCAGGGCTTTCGCTTGAAGCCGCTCTTCGCTTTCTTTCTCGATGGGCTCCGGGCGGGATATTTCCAACTTCGCGGGAACTACGGCCGGCCCTATTTTCGGAGTTGGATGCGGCGCTGGAATTCGAGGGCCGCTCGCAAGATTTACAAAACCCATTCCGAGAGTCGTGAAGCACATTGCCACGGCTAGACAACTCAACAGGATGATCATGATGGGACCTTGATCGTTTTCGAGCGACTTCCGGCGCGAAGTTCGCCCCGCGGTAGCCGCGGTTTGAATGCGGGAATCAAGCCCTCTTGACTTCATAAGCCTTATCCTCCGGCTCCTGGTCCGTAGTGATCCGGATCTGCAGGGGGCGCGATTGATGATGATCGATCACGTGGTTCGCGGACCGCGAAAGCTCATCCTTCCAGTTCGCGACCAATTCCCGCGACGTCGAATGCATGCCGTCCTGCAGGTTCGAACCTAGTTCCTGCATGGTGGAACGTATGCCGTCCCGCCACTGCGCAACCAAATCTTGGGTGGTTTCCCGCATGCCCGCTTGCCAGCTCGAGACCAAATCCTGCATGGTGGAACGCATCCCATCCTGCCAAATCGAAACCAAGCCTTGCATGTTCGCGCTCATATCGCGCTGCCAGTTTGCGACCAGCCCATGCACGGTCGATTGCATGCCGTCCTGCATTTCCCGCCGGAACGTATCGACCATGGGCGGCGTTGCGCCCGCCATGGCGTGTTCCATGGTCTGCATGAAGCCCGACATGAAACCGTTCGCGGTCATGCGGATCTCTTCCTCGAGTTCCGTGCGATGCGGAAATTGGCGGGTTAACTCAGTCGCAATCCGGTCGATGCGGACCAAGTGAGTATCTTCATTCTTGCGAACCAGGAAAATGATAGCGGAAAGGATTGCCGCGGCGCTGATGCCGAGCAGCGTGGTGTCGAAGGCCGTGCTCGCGTGGGCGGCGAACAGTTGCAAGCGGTGGCGCAGCTCTTCAAGATCTCCGGCGTTGCTGATCATGGAAATCTCGGCGATTCCGCCGCGCAACCCGTCAAGCGTACCCAGCAGGCCCACCAGAGGCGGTAGACTGCGCACCCAACCTATGAGTGAGGCGCTGGCATCGAGCTCGTCCCGATCGTTCATCGCCAGCCTGTCTTCCAGCGGCCCGAGCTCTTCCCGGCGGACGTAGCCCTTCAGGAGGTTGGCAATCCGGCGTCCCAAAAACCGGTTGAGGTATTCCGGCGCGATCTGGCCGGAGATTTCGGCGGCCTCGTCGCGAGACATGACTGCGCTCGGGATCGGCATCGCGATCGAAGCTTGCTCCTCGCGGAAGAGCCACCAACGGGCCGCGGTAAGCAACAATCCGAAGAAGAAAAACGCCAGGCTGACAGGTTGATACCAGCCGCGGCTCGAAAAAAATTGATAGACCGGGCCGGGCCTAAAAAAAGCCGATAAGATACCGTAAAAAAGCGCCGTCAATAACAGGGCGATCACAAACAAGAGAAGGTTCAATCCTTTCTTTGGCATTCG
The DNA here is from genome assembly GCA_030946965.1 of Acidobacteriota bacterium. Lineage (GTDB taxonomy): Bacteria > Acidobacteriota > Terriglobia > Bryobacterales > Bryobacteraceae > JALYXS01. The sequence goes on along the minus strand of JALYXS010000533.1, from coordinate 257 downwards.
AGTGGGTTCCTTTTGCCTAAGTTAATAATGTAAGGCGCTGACGGAAGAGAAGCAACCGCCTTATTCGTTTTGAGGTTTTCCCAGGTTGATTGTGGTCGAACGTAGCTTAAAACAGCGCTCGCCGCACAATTCGCACCGGTACGGCAGCAGTACAAATCCGAAGAATTTTTCCAACTGATTATGACGCGCGGAGCGGCGGAGCCGGCTCGATCGCAAAAGGGACAGGGCGGCTTCCGTAAAGCCGTGAATGCAAGGAC
>JALYXS010000509.1 GCA_030946965.1 Acidobacteriota bacterium | reverse complement strand
AAAATAGCACCATGAACGAAACCGATTTCGATAGAGTGGAAAACGTGTTGCGCGAGGGCGGCCCGGGTGCGGGCTTCGATTTTCTCGCGGCGCGATTTCGCGAGGAGAAAAACATCCCGCTGCTATTCGAGACGCGGCTCGCTAAAAAACGCCACGAACTCGGCTTGCCGCTGATCCAACCCGATCCGTTCACTGAGTTGCCGCCGGAGGTTCGCCAAGCTTACGACGAAGGGTGCATGGAGGCGGCGCGCGAGGCCGGCGTTTTGTATCTGGCTTCGGGCGACATCGAGCGCGCGTGGCCGTACTTCCGCGCCGTCGGCGATGCCGAGCCCGTGATCGCGGCTATTGAAAATATCCCGGTGAGCGACGAACAGCGGCCCGAAGGCGTGGAGCGCGTGATTGAAATCGCGCTGGCGGAGCGCGTTCATCCCCGTAAGGGCTTTGAGCTGATGCTGGCGTCGCACGGAATTTGCCGCGCGATCAGCGCATTCGGACAGTATCCGGGCACGCGCGGCCGCGAGGAGTGTCTGCATCTGCTGGTGCGCACTTTACACAAAGAGCTTGTCGCGAGTCTGAAGCGCGCCATCGCGGCTCACGAGGAAACCCAGGAAGGCGCCGCGCCCGAAACGGCCAACGTCCCCGAACTGATCGCGGGGAGAGACTGGCTGTTCGGCGAGTACGGCTACTACGTCGATACTTCGCACCTGGTCTCAATTCTTCGCTTCTGCTTAGATCTGGATAATCCGGAAATTCTCTCGCTCGCTCTTGAGATGGCGGAGTATGGAAACCATCTCTCGGGACAATTTCACTACAAGGGCGAGCCTCCGTTCGAGGATATTTACATCGACCATGCGGCGTATCTACGGGCCCTGGCGGGTCGCGATGTGGAAAGCGCGCTGGATCATTTCCGCACCAAACTCGAACGCGCGGATTCGCCGGAATTGGCGGGCATAACCGCCCAGGTGCTGGTGGGATTGTTGACGCGGCTCGAACGGTACGCGGAAGCCATCGAAATTTCGAGCCGGCATTTGCGGGATGTGCCGGGGTCGCAGCTTGCGTGCCCATCGTTGTTGCAGCTCTGCGAGATGGCCGGGGATTATGAGCGATTAAAGAAAACCGCGCGAGAACAGGGGGATCTGCTCAGTTTCACGGTAGCGGCGTTGCACGGTTAGTCGGCGCGGAAGCGGTTTGCGCGACGCGAAAAGCGAAAAGCACCACGCCCGCCGCGACCGAGACATTTAGCGACGAGATCTTGCCCGCCATCGGAATGCGCACCAGCACATCGCAATGCCTGCGAACCTGTTCGTGCAAGCCCTTGCCTTCCCCGCCGAAAACAATCGCCGCCGGCACGGCCCAGGCGACTTCGTTGTAAATTTCCGTGCCTCGCTGGTCCACGCCGTAAATCCAGAAGCCGCGTTTTTTCAAATCTTCCAACGTTCGATTGACGTTCGTCACGCGCGTGATCGGCAGGTATTCAAGCGCTCCGGCCGCCGCCTTCGCGACGGTTTCAGTCAATCCGGCGGCGCGCCTTTCAGGGACGACGACAGTGTCCGCTCCCGCCGCGTGCGCCGTGCGAACGATCGCGCCCAAATTGTGGGGATCCTCGACCCCGTCCAGCACGACCACCAGTCTGGCAGTCCCAATGGTTCCATCATAGGCGGCGTACTTCGACCCCGCGCCAAGCGCGACCACGCCCTGATGCGAACGCGTTCCCGCCACCCGGTCGAGCGCGCCCCGGTCCTCAAACCGGATCGGCGTGGAGGATTGCCGCGCGAGATCGACGATCTCCTGCAGACGCGGGCCGCCGGCGCCCTTCGAAATTAGAATTCGTTCGATGGAATGACCCGCTCGGAGCGCTTCGGCGACCGGGTGAACTCCAATCAAAATCGGCACTACTCGGGTTTGAGGCCCAAGCCGTTATTGAAACGATTCGTAAAATTCGCGAGCGCGACGACGAGGGTCAATTCCACCAATTGCTCGTCGGTGAACAGTTTGTTCACCTCTTCGCTGACGTCTTCGACATCGCATGTGCGCGTCAGCTCTCGCGAGTACTGAAGCGCGGCGCGTTCCGACGGAGTAAAGCTGTGATCCTGCTCCGTCTGGACGGCGCGCATCTCCTCATCGCTGATTCCCGCTTGGGCGCCGGTCCGGGTGTGGGCGTCGATGCAGTACGTACACTCGTTGACGTACGAAACCGCCAGGTACACCAGTTCCTTGATACGGTGATCGACGGAGCCGGCCGTCATAACGGAGTGATAAAAAGGGACGAAATTCTTGAGCGCCTCGGGCTTGTTCGCCATGGCGCGGAAGAAATGATTCTCATGTTCGCCCTTGCGCTCCAGACTGGCAAGATATTCGTTGTGCGCGGGGTCGACCAGCTTTATATTAGATGCCATAACTTCAATATACGGGGGTGCGCCGCAACCGCGCAATAGGCGGAAGCCTAGGGGCTAACCGTCGCCGGCCGGCCAAGCGCGACTTCCTCGCCCGGCTGCAAACCCGCGATCACGGCGGCCTGGGTGTTATTCCGCAATCCAACTTCGACGGCCTTTTCTTTGAACTCGTCCCCTTGCTTAACGAAGACCACGTTCTTGCCGTTATCGCTCTGCAATGCTTCGAGCGGCACCAGGACCGCTCTATCCCGCGAAGCCAGTACCACGTCCGCGCTGGCCGACAGGTCGGGGATCACGCGCGCGTCGTGTTCCAGAATCGAAATCCGGACCGGGATGCTGCGGATGTAGTAGTTCTGGCGCCAGCCCTGCACGCCCATGGCGCCCACGCTATACACTTTGCCCTTCAACTTGAGATCGGGGAACGCGTCGAAATGCAGTTCCGCGGTCTCTCCGATGCGAAATCCCTCGCTTTCCGCCTGATTGATCGTCGCTTCGAGCTGCATGCTGTTCGGATCGACGATCTTCATGAACGGCTGGCCCGGAGAGACTTGATCGCCTTCCGCAATCTGCCCCATATCGCCGCCGCGCCAGATGGATTCCATCACCACCAATCCCCCAATCGGCGCATGCATGGTGAAGCGTTCCACGTCGTGCCGGTGCCGGTCGCGATGCCGCGCGTGGCGGTCCCGTGTATATTCCAAGATCCGAACCTCGGATTTTTGCTTCTGCCCGGTGGTGGCCAGATTGATTGAAAGGGATTTGAATGTTGCGTCCGCTTCTTCCCCCCGAGCCGCAAGATCTCTTTATCGATGTCGGTGCGGATATCGGCCGCGCCCGCATCGAGCTTGGCCTTTTCGAGATCCGATTTCGCCACCCGCAAGCTTTGCCGCAGATTTTCCATCTCGATAGCTTGCTCGGCTTTGCGCTTCTTAATATCCGATTCGGCCTGCTGTACCTGCGAGTTGATATCGTCCACGTGATCTTTAATGGATTGGGCGTCGATTTGCGCGATGAACTCGCCCTTTTTGACGATCGATCCAGATTTCGCGAGTGAGATCAACACCAAAGAACGCCCCGAATCGGGACCGCGCATCATCGGGGCGGTCAGAGATGCAAAGTTCCGGGCCGCGGTCGATCCGCTCACGCGCATGATGCGAACTGCCGGTCCAGCAGCCACTTTTACCGTACGCAATCCCGTATAGGCCACGGTCGCCGCGGACGGGCGATGCGTGGCGAACCATGCCCCAGCCATTGCCAGGATGGCGAGCACCGTCGCAAGACCCAACCACGCGCCCTTACGCGAGGGCTTCGGGGGAACGTGAGGGGGAACCGCCCGCGGCAAGATCCGCTCGGGTAACGGAGCGGCCGGCGAGGGTTGATGAATCGCGGACATATATTAGAGTAAGACTCCTAAACAGGCGAAACCGCCCGCTCATGCTGCGAATTTTTTTGGCTGTTGTTTATCATACCCTGCTTTTCGGAACGTTTTTGACTGCCTGGAGCCTGCCGGCCCAGCCCGCCCGAGACTTGACGCTCGAGTATCGCAAGACGGAGAAAGGAATTTATAGCGCCGTCCTGCGCAACCGGCATGCGACTGCCGCGACCGCTTACATTGCACAAGCCAGTTACCGTTTGCAGGGCAAGCAGCAGCCGACGGCCTTTGGCGGCGACTCGATGGCATACCCGAGCGGCGGCTACGCGCTGCCCCCCGGCTCCTCGAACGATACTGGCAATTCCCTGCCCCCTGAAGCCGAGCCGCTCACCACCGGCATCATGGCCGCTATCTACGCCGACGGGTTTACCGAAGGCGATCCGTCCGTAGTCCAGATGCTGCTCTCCGGACGCCACCGCAGCTTACTCGACCTTCCCCGGGCAATTCAATTTTTGGATCAAGCGGCTTCCGGGAAACTGGACAGCGCGAGCGTTATGAAAGAGTTTGAGGGCATGCGCAATCGCGATAGCGCGGAAGCGAAACAACTGGACGAGATGATCTCGGTTCCGGGCGTGCGGCACGGGATCTTCATGACGGCCGTGCCGAGCTACGCGCTCGCGATGCTGCAAGCCGCAAGGCCGCCCGAAACGTTGAGCGCGGAGTGCCGTAAATGGCTGGAGACGCTGCGGGACAGTAAACCGCCGGTCAGGTGAGGATGCGTTTTACATCTGGAGTTTCTGCATTCTTGGTGAGCTGATTCGATGTCTAGCGGCACCTAATCTTGTGGGGCAGGCGATTCGCCTGCCTAACTGCAGAATGCCCGAATACCGCAGAAGATTGCCTCATATTCATCCAAGTGATGCTTACCTATTCCTGACTTGGCGGCTGTGGGGATCGCTTCCAGCCAAAAAGGACGTTACCGTGTACCGCACTCCCGGTTGCGCCTTCGCGGCTCACGATCAAGCCCTAGATCGGCGCTGCTCGGGACCGCTATGGCTCAAAGACTCACAAATTGCCGATCTGGTTGCCCGGGCCATTCTGATCGGAGATGACGAGAGGCATTTTTACCATCTTTGTGCTTGGGTGGTGATGCCGAACCACGTGCATTTACTGATTCTCCTTTTAGTCC
>JALYXS010000653.1 GCA_030946965.1 Acidobacteriota bacterium | reverse complement strand
GATAACCGGGGCGGCCGCGATCGGGATGCTGCTGACGCTCGCGATCTGAGTTTGCGTGGCGCACGCACCCTTGGGGGCCGCATCCACACTCATGTGGACGCTTGGCGGCGTGATAAAATTCCCTGGCCGTGAAGAATCTATTTTCCCTCGCGTTTCTCGGTCTGATCCCACTCGCTTGCGCCCAACCTGCCGCTACATCGATTGAAGCCTGGGCGCCCAAGCCGCTCGACCCAGTCAAATACGTTCCGCCAAACAAGCCGATCACGCGCTTGCCCGATCTGCTCGCCAAGCACAAGGGTGAAGCGTCCTGGCAGGAGCCGATCGTGCGCGACGACCACATCTGGGCCGACTATATTCAATCCGCGCCGGGCGAGCAAGTGTCGCGGCGCTTCCATCCCGATACGCGCGAGTGGTGGGTGGTCATGGACGGGCAAATTCGCTTCGAGATCGAAGGCCGGCCGCGGTTCATTGCCTCGAAAGGCGCGATGGTGCAAGTTCCTATGCAGACCATCTACTCGATGGAAACGGCAGGCGATAAGCCCTCGCTCCGGTTTCAGGCCAACATTGCCAAAGCCAAAACGCTTTATCCCAAAGATGTCGAGCCCCCCAAAATGCTGGGATGGGAATGGCTGTCAGTGCGGATGTCCCGCACGCCGGGCATCTATGACAAAGGCAACAAACCCGTTGTGACTTTCGATGAACTCGCCAAAGGCTTCGAAGGGCACGGGCCATCGCCGTTCTATAGGGTCGTGATGGACGACCGGGCAGTGGCGAATTTCATCTACGGCCATGCCAGCGACCTGCCGCCTCTGAATCCGAAGGACCGGGGCCACTATCATCCGGAGTGCGCCGAATTCTGGCTGATCATGGCGGGGCAGATCCGCTATCCGATTGAGAACCAGGGCGTAATTATTGCGGACGTGGGCGATGTGGTATATGTCCCGCCCTTTACGTTTCATGCCCCGCGCTTTTGGGGCGACGGTGCATCGTGCCGCCTGGCAATGAACGGCTACGCTAACATCGCGCACCTATTCGAATCGTCAAAGCCGCATTAAATCGGAGGACAAATTGCTTTTAGTTTCGCCCCAAGCTGCGCAACCGTGTATGGTTTTTGGATAAATCCGGCGACGCCGCGATTCCCGAAGCGTTCGCGCGCAAAAACTTCGCTGTTCCCACTGGAAACAAGCACCGGCACATCGGGCCGAATCGTTTGCAGTCGCCGGAGAGCTTCCTCTCCGCCCATTACGGGCATGGCCATGTCGAGCAATACCGCCGTGATTGCGGCGGAGCTTTGCTCGAAGATGGTTACCCCCTCTAAACCATTCTGAGCGACCAGCACCGTATATCCAAGGTGTTTCAGTATCCTCATTGCCACTTGCCGGATCGCCGCATCGTCATCCACCACCAGAATGGTGCCCGTACCGTGCAGATTGGGAAGCGGAGAAGCCTCTTCCGCCCTCGAAAACGTGCCTTCTACTGCCGGGAGAAGGATTTTGAAAACGGTACCTTCTCCAGGAACACTCTCCACCTGCATAATGCCATTGTGTCCCCGGACGATGCCTGAAACCGCGGCCAAACCGAGGCCCCGGCCGGTGAATTTCGTGGTGAAGAATGGATCGAAGATCTTGGCCTGCGTGGCCTCGTCCATGCCGGAACCCGAATCGCCAACCTCCATGTAAACGTACCTTCCAGGCTTGCATTCATTACCCGGCCCAATGTCGGCCATGCCCGTGGAGACTCTCACGATCCCCCCTTCCGGGCCGATGGATTCCGCGGCATTGATCGCCAGATTCATCGCAATTTGCCGGATTTGGCTGGCGTCAGCCTCAATCCATGGCAAATCGGGCGCCAGCGCAAGCTCTAGCTGTACGATTCTCGGAATAGAGGTCTGAATCAAATGCAGCACCTGCGCGATCAGCGCGGAAAGATCGAACCGGGTGATGACAAATCGCCCCTTGCCGGCATACGCCAGCAACTGGGAGGTTAAGTCCGCGGCTTGTTTGCTCGAAGCAACGATCGTTTCGAGCTCCGCCCGGCCGGGATGGAACTCGAAAGAAGTATCCAATAGCAGGCTGGCGCTTCCCAGTATGCCGGTAAGCAAATTGTTAAAATCATGGGCGATGCCCCCGGCCAGAACTCCCAGGCTCTCCAGTTTCTGCGCCTGCCGCACCGCCTCTTCCGTCTTGCGGCGCTCCGTGATGTCGTGAACGATCTTTCCGAACTCGCGAGCCTCTTCCGGCCCCACCGCGGACAGGATGCCGCTGGCAAGAAAGCGGCTGCCGTCCTTACGAACGAGCCAGTGCTCATCCTCCGTCCGGCTTTCGGTCGCGGCCTTTTGCATCTCTTGATGGGGCACGCCTTTCCGAACGTCTTCCGGGGTGAAGATCCGGGAATACTCCCGTCCCAGGATCTCCGCTTCCGTGTAGCCTAACAATCGCTCCGCCCCACTATTCCAACTGGAAATACGTCCGGCGGCATCCACTGTCAAAAGCGCGCTGCCTTCCATGCCTTCGACTAACAATCGAAACCGCAGGTTTGTCTCGGCCAGCTTTCTTTCGAGGATCGCGCTATAGCGCTGCCGGAGAAACGCCTTGCCGAGCGTGCCTAACAAAGCGCCGTACACCTGCAATTGCGCGCGGCTCATGGGAACTTGCCCCCGCGCCAGATGCCAGAGCCGCTGCGCCGAAAGACCGAGCTCTCTCGCCATCCGCTCCAATGGCAATGGTTCGGGGTATCGATCGAAGACCTGCCCGGCGAGGAGTGCGCCCAAATGCCGATCGCCCAATGTGAGCGGCAACGCAACATGCGCGAAGCCGGCCTCGTCGTGTACCAGCACAAGCTGAGCTGTTCGGAACGCGTCGGCTACGGCGGTGCAGGGTAAACGCGGCGACGGCAGGCAAAAGAGACAACTGGCGTCCCATCCCGGTCTTGCGTCACGAGCCAGGCTCCAGATTGGCTGTGGATTGTGGCAGCGTCCCAACAGATGGCCCTCTGTATCTGTTAGCGCGACAGCCAGCCCCATGGTGCGGGCGCACAGCTCCAGAGTTTCCCCCCAGCTTTCGGGATCGAGAAGCTCGGCGCCCACCTCAGGCAAGAGTTCGACATCGCTACACTCATCGGGCAAAACACTCATCTCCTCGCTTTGCATGGCTCACGCGCCTCTCGGGAGGTTACTTGCCGGCCAGCGCTGGAGTGTCAAGAATTCTATGGCGGGGACTGACCCGCGTGGGGGCCCGGCTTAAGACGCTGGAGTAGCTCTCGATCGGTAGCACCGGCTGTCCAGCGCTCGGATTCACGGGCATCAGCGATATTCCACCCTGGCCGATCGCGAACTCGCGGGTGTCGAATTCATGATTGCACCCTCGCGCCTTGGCCACCGAGATGGTGCGGTGGATCTTATTGCCGATTTCCACAAGGGAGAGCAGGATGATATTGTCTACGATGGAGCTGACTGGAAAATCCGGCATGTAGGCCGAGATCCCAAATAGCTCCGGATTCTCATAGTTAAAAAAGGTGGTCATCAAGCGAAATTTGGTGAAAGCCACTATGGCGTGAAAAAAATCGCGGTACGCCCGCTTGTCTTCGAGGGCTGTGCTATAACTCGTCACTCCGTCGATCACCAGCCGCTGTATGTCATGCTTTTCGATGGTCCGGACGATGCGCGCGAAATGATCGTCGATGTCCAACTCCTGGGGGCTCTCGAAGAAAATGTGGATAAGGCCGGAATCGATCTGCTCTTTCAGGTTGAGGCCGAGGGTGTCGGCATTGCGGACGATTTGCGCGGGGTGCTCGTCCAGCGAGATCAGCAGGCCGCGCTTCCCCTCTTTCCGCGCGCCTTCGAGCAAAACCTGCGTGCTGAGCACGGTTTTTCCCACGCCGGAAATGCCAACGACCATGGTGGTGGAACCATCGAAAAGACCGCCGCCGATCAGATCGTCGAGAGCCTGAACGCCGATTACCGAACGCTTGGCGTGGGATGTTGGCTGTTCCAGGTTACGGGGAATAGGGGCCTGAACGCGGCGAAACACCTCCAGGCCTTTCCCGGCGGTAATTCGCAGCGTGTGCTCGCCCGTTACATAGTCCTGGCCCCGGCTCTTGAAGATCTCGATGCCGCGATGCGCCCGCCGGGCCCGCCGGTCGTTACTCAACTGGATTACGGTGTCGGCAAGGTAACCGGCCATCTCCAACGTGACGAGTAACTCGCCGAGCGTGCCTAGCTCGTGCGAGAGCATTGCGGTCATATTCTCGCGGTTCAATGCCTCGATCAATTGCTGTAAGAGCTCGCGGTAGGAGCCCGGCCCAATCGACGGCGCCGGATTGCCGCTGCCCGAGGCTGGCCGCAGCAGCCCAACACTGTCAATGAAGATGCGCTGGGCGCCGAGTTCAGCCGCCGTTTCCAGCAGCAGGCTATCCGGGGATCGCAGCTCCTGTTCGAGAACCTGCGGGCTGGTGAAGATGATTTTAAGCTTGTTTTGCCGCTGCAGTTCCTCCAGGTTCCAGCCAAATTGGGCAGCGTCGCGCACGAGCTTATCCGGGCTGACTTCGAACACCACGATAATTCCGGGCTCGTTAAATTCGGTGATTCCCCGGTAAATGAACTCCGTGCCCAGCAAGGTTTTGCCGGTTCCCGCCGCGCCCTGCACCAGAATCGCATTGGTTCTAGGAATTCCGCCCAGAAAGATGGCATCGAGCCCCTCAATGCCAGTCTTCATCAGACTGTTTTCGGCCATTTTGCGCTCCTTTCACTTCCAGCCTCAACCCGCATGTTGCCGTAATTTTTTAGCGATTTGCAATCGCCCGTTTCGATTTTCAGCCAGACTCATCAGTTTCCAAAAGCAACTCCGGGGCGGGTCGTGCACGGGAGTCAAGACGAAGCGATATAAGCGCAGGCCTTGAGAGTCTCTGGAACGTTGTACCAGCCCAAGGGATTCCAGTGTGTCCAGCGCCTCGGCGGCAACCTTACTGGGATAGCCCGCAAGGCGAGCGATCTGCTCGACACTGGCGAGGCTGGCGTGATGACGATATACAAAAACCAGCATATCCCAAGCGCCAAGCGATGAAATGCCCAGGCTTTCCAGGCACTCTTGGACCAGAAGATCAAGCGAATTCTCGCGCTCTGCCACTAGGGATTGTTCCTGCTCATAACCCTAAATTACCCCAAAAGCGCTGCGGCGGCGATGACTGGGTGGGTGAACCCGTGCTGAGGATAGCCGGAATGCCACGACACTGCGGGAGTCCAAAGACAGTGCTCTACAATATTTGAGTGGGATCTGACGCAACACTGCAGTTAGCTGTTTCCAGACTCAATCAGGTTCGCGCGGAGATCGGCAAAGTCATCGTCGGCCAGCACGACGTGGTCGATGGCGTGCTGATCTGTCTGCTTGCTTCGGGTCACGTGCTACTTGAAGGCGTTCCCGGTCTGGGCAAAACGACGCTGCTCCGGACCCTCGCGCGCGCGCTCCAACTGCACTACTCGCGGATTCAATTCACGCCCGACCTGATGCCGGCGGATATCGTCGGCAGCATGGTGATCGAGACCGACGATCGCGGCTCGAAGTCTCTGCGGTTCCAGCCTGGCCCGATCTTCGCAAATCTCGTTCTGGCCGATGAGATCAACCGCGCCACTCCCAAAACGCAATCGGCGCTGCTCGAAGCGATGCAGGAGCAAACCGTTACCAGCGGCAACACTACGCACGAGCTCGATTCTCCGTTTCTAGTGATGGCGACGCAAAATCCCATCGAGATGGAAGGCACCTATCCGCTGCCCGAAGCGCAACTCGACCGTTTTCTGATGAAGATTCTGGTGACATATCCATCGCGCGAAGAGTTGGGGCGCATCGTGGAGCGTACCATCAAGCACATGGATGCCAATATCACGCCCGTGCTCGATGCGGAGGCGATTCTCGAGGTTCGCTCCGTTTGCCGGGAAGTTTTAGTTGCGCCGCACGTCCAGGATTTTGCGATTTCGCTGGTGATGGCGACCCAACCGGAAAACAAGGAAGCCCACGACCTTGCGCGCAAGTATGTGCGCTATGGCAGTTCACCTCGGGGCGCTCAGGCATTAGTCGAATGCGGCCGCGTTTTGGCTCTGATGCGCGGGCGTTTTCACTTGAGCATCGACGACATTCAGACCGTGGCGGCGGCCGTTTTGCGCCACCGCATCATTCTAAATTTCGACGCTCATGCCGACGGCCAGACGCCCGAGACAATTCTGAATGTCGTGATTCGTGGAGTGGCCGCTCACGCTTCGGCCGCATAGCTTTTCACCGGCCTCATGCCTGCCGCCGTTCCTCTCCTCGATCGTCAGTTCCTGGAAAAGCTCGAACGCCTGACCATTCACTGGCAAAAATCTTTTCCGGGCCTCGTCGGCGGCCATAACGTTTCCCGTTTTTCTGGCGGCGGCCAGGAGTTCCTGGACCACCGGCACTTCCATCATGGCGACGACCTTCGCGCCGTGAATTGGCGCGCTTACCTGCGTCTCGATAAACTTTTTCTGAAGATGTTCCAGATCGAGCCCCGCGTGCCAGTCCGTCTGCTCATCGATACCAGCAGTTCCATGGACGCCGGCAACGGATTCAAGTTCGACTACGCGCGCAAGCTTGCGGCGGCGCTGTGCTATGTCGGTCTCGTTCGGCTCGATACGATTACGCTTCAGCCCTTTGGGCCGAGGCTGGGGGAAGGGAAGCGATGCGGCGGGGGGCGGCACCAGTTCAGCCCGGTGATGGATTACCTCGGCGCGCTCAAGACCAGCGGGAAGACGAATTTCATTGGAGTGGTGCGCGAGTTCGTGGCCCAGTTTTCGCAGCGCGGGCTGTTGATCGTCATCTCGGATTTTCTCGACGATACGGGAAGCGAAAAGCCGCTGCAATATCTTTCCGATTTCGGCCATGAGCTCTTGCTGGTTCAGATTTGGGCCGAAGAAGATCGCGTGCCGCCGTGGACCGGTGAGCTTGAGTTAGTAGACGCGGAAACAAATGAAAATTTGAAGCTGCAGTTCGATGAGGAGGCGCGCGAACGCTACACCCGCGCGTTTGACGAGTTCGCCGCGAGCCTTCAGCAATTGGCCTTGCGAAACGGCGGACGGTACGTGGGCGTCTCAACCAGCATGCCCTTGGAAGAGATCGTGTTCGGATCTCTGGTGCGGGCGCGAGGCATCGCGTGATGTGGCAATAAATGTTCTTTCTGAATCTCACCCTCGGGCAATTTCTGCTTCTGTTCGGCTCGATCTCGGCCATCTCGCTGGTCCTCTATCTGCTCGATCGCTCCCGCCGCCGGCAGGTTGTTTCCACGCTTCGCTTTTGGGTAGCAGCCGAGAAGCCTACCGCCGTGGTCCGCCGCAAACGGGTCCAGCAGCCCCTCTCTTTACTGCTGCAACTGCTGAGCATGCTCCTCCTGCTGCTTGCGATTGCCCAATTGCGCTTGGGCGTGCAAGGCGGCAAGCCGCGCGATCACGTCCTCATCCTCGATACTTCCGCGTGGATGGACGCTCGCGCGGGCAAGACAACTCTGATGGATACCGCCCGGAAGCGCGCGCTCGCGTATCTGAAATCGCTTCCCGCCGGGGATCGCGTGATGTTGGTGCGGGCCGATGCCCTCGCCACGCCGGCAACGCCGTTTGAATCGAATCGCAAGGTAGTGGCGAATGCGATCGCCCGCTCGGAGCCTGGCTCGACCGCGCTCAATCTGGACCAGGCGCTCGAGTTTGCGCGCATCGTTCAGAACATGGGCGGACGCCGCGCGGGTGAGATCGCGTATGTGGGAACGGGACGCATATCTGAACACCAAGCCGAATACGTGGGAGAAGGTGTTTCTCTGCCCAATCTACGCGTATTGGCCGTCAACGACGAGGTTCAAGACTGCGGCATTCGCAAAATGGGCCTGCGCCGTTCGAGCGCCGACCCGGGAGTGTGGGACATCTACGTGTCGGCTCGAAACTATGGTTCCGCGCCGCGCCAGGTCACGCTTGCGCTCGCGTTCGGCGGCGCCCCCGTTGGCGTGCGGCGTCTGACGTTGCCCGCGGGAGCCGAGCGCGAAGCCGCATTCACGCACAGGACTCATGCGGCGGGACTGCTTGAGGCGCGCCTCATTCCAGGAGACGCGTTTCCGGGCGACGATCGCGCGGTGCTCGAAATTCCGGCGCTAGCGGCATTGAACGTCACTGTCTATTCGAATACGCCCTCCTTGCTACGGCCTTTTCTGGAATCGAATCCGCGCGTGTCCGCGGTGTTTCGTGGCGTCGGGCAATACACGCCGGACGATGGCGGCTTGGTGATCCTGGACCGGTTTCGCCCCGCTACCCGGCCCAAGGCCGATACAATTTGGATCGATCCCCCCGCAAGCGAATCCCCGGTCCCGGTGAAGATGCGAGTCAAGAATCCGGAATCGATCCGGTGGGCGGCGGACGACCCGCTGGGCGCGGGATTGCGAACGCGCGACGTGCGTCTGGATGCGGCATCGGTGTTCGCGGCGCTGCCCGGGGATATTCACGTCGCGGAGACCGAGAACGGGCCAATCATTCTCGCGCGGCCGGGAAATCCGAAGATGGTGCTGTTCGGTTTTCACCCGGCGCTCACGGCGATGCGATACGAACTGGCGACGCCGCTGCTGTTCGCGAATGTCTTGAGATGGATCGCGCCCGATACGTATCGGACGCTCGATCTTGCCGTGCGGAGTGCCGGAACAGTTAGCGTGCCGCTTGACGCGACTGTCCCGCCGGGCGACGTGAAAGTTCTGCAGGCGGATGGGACGCCAATTCCGTTCACGCTGCGGGATCGCTCGCTGCATTTCTTTTCAGGAACGCGCGGCACCGCGCGGGTGATTGCGGGCGACCGCGAATCGGTATATTCGTTGACGCTGCCGGAGATGTGGGAGACGAAATGGATACCGCCGGCGACCGCGCGCCGCGGAATCCCAACCTTCCGGGACCGCATGCAGGGATCGCGGGATGTGTGGGAGTTGTTGGCAATTCTGGGGGCGGTTGGATTGTTGGCGGAATGGATTCTGTTCGGACGCCTGCGCCGGGGGCGATTGTTCGCCTTGAAACCCAAACAGCGAGCCGCCGCATGACCCAGTCTTGTGTCCAGCAACGTGGCGGCAGGCACGAGTGCCCGCGCCACAAGGTCTATTCATGACGTTTGAGCGCGCTTGGGTACTCATCTTCTGCCTCCTCCCGCTTGCCTGGGCGGCCTGGGAATGGCGCGCTTCCGCCCGCCGCTCTGCTCTCGCTCTGAAGGCCGCGGCGTTTCTCGCGATTGTTCTCGCGCTGTCGGAGCCACGCCTTATTTATAACGGCACGAAAGTCGCTCTCGCCGTCCTGGTGGATACATCGGCCAGCGTCTCTCCCCAGGATCTCGCCGCTGCCTCGTCGCTCGCCGCGCGCCTTGAAAGCGTTCGCGGCGGCAACGCCATGCGCGTAATCCCGTTTGCGCGCGCCACGCGCAACCCGTCTCCGCTCGAATATGCCAATTCCTGGAATTTGCAATATACGGCGGGCGATGCCGGCCGCGGGACGAATCTGGAAAGTGCCATCCGCGACGCCGTGGCGTCGCTGCCGTCCGGCATGGTGCCTCGTCTGGCGCTGATTTCGGACGGGAATGAAAACGC
>JALYXS010000460.1 GCA_030946965.1 Acidobacteriota bacterium | reverse complement strand
TGGTTACGCGCTGCAGATCCACGCCGAATTTTATGGTGTGGCGGTCATGCACCCAGGACACGTTGTCGAGGATCTGCCAGATCTTTCCGGATTTGTCGACGGGAAAATTTCCGCTGCCGCTCGCGGGGATGGGAGTACTGCCGGGACCCGTCGTTCCAAGGGTGGACAAACCGGTTATGGTAAATAGCGGCAAGCCTTTAATGCTGGGGCTATCGAGCGTCCCTTTGATTCCGTATTGATCGAAGAGCCGCGAACCTAACAGGTCTTGATTGTTGCGGCTAAACACGAAGCCAACGCGGAATTCATTTACCTTGTTCGAGGCGAGCGTATGGGTCTCGCTCAAGACTATTGATTTCGCGTGAAGATGCACCAGTCCTTGCTGGTTGGCCGGCTCGGGCAGCGCCGTTGGCAGTTGATTCTCACCGAAATTTTGCGAGATCCGCGCGAACATCGAGTCCTTCGAGCCAAAGCGGTGATCCACGCGAACGCTGTACTGATCGCCGCTTACGCGCTCCTTGGGATTGTAGAAAAAATTGCGAACGGTTCCCGGCAAATTGGGCGACGGGTATAGAGCCAGAAGCTTGGCCGCGACTGGATCCCACTTGCTTTGGGGAATGGTATTGTTTGCGAACGGAGCTTGCGTTACGGGGTCGGTGACTTTCGAAGAAAAGATTCCTTGCTGCGCCGCCGCCGTCGGAACGGACGCTATCTGCGGGGCGGCATTGACCTCTCGCGAACTCTGCCACGCCCCAAAGAAAAATGTTCGATCTCTGACGATCGGGCCGCCTGCTGTCGCTCCGAATTGATTTTGTATAAACAGCGGCTTGCCGCCCGACGGCTGAAAATACGGCGTCGCATCCATATTCGAATTGCGCAGGAACTCGAACAGGCTTCCGTGCAAGGCGTTGGTTCCCGATTTCAGGGTGACGTTCACGACGCCGCCAGCCGCTTGACCGAACTCGGCCGAGAATGTCGCCGTCTGAACTTTAAATTCCTGGATCGCGTCGATAATCGGCTGCACGATCTGCGCGGAACTTTTGTCGAAACCCATGATGCGGTTCTTGTTGTCGATACCGTCGAGCAGATAGCTGTTCTGCACGGCGCGCGCGCCGTTCGCGATGAAGTTGTCGCGCTCGGCGGTTCGCGTCGAGGGCAGCGTTCCCGCGCCGAGAGTCGCGAGCTGGATGAAATTGCGGCCGTTCAGCGGCAGGTCGGTAACGGTCTTCTCTTCGATCACCTGGCCAAGCGAGGAAGTCTCGGATTCGAGCAGCGGGGCCGAGGCGGACACGGTGATTTCGGAACTGGTGGCGCCCAGATCGAGCTGGAAGTTTACGTCCGCCCGATCTTGAACCCGGAGATCGAATGCTTGGCTCTTTTGCGGCCGGAAGCCTTCTTTCACGACGGAAATTTCATAACGGCCGGGCCGCAATGCGGGCGCGGAGTAAAAGCCGGATTCGTTGGTGTCGATCTCTGTTTGCGCGTTAGTATCGACTTGCGTGATTCGGAGATGCGCGGCGGGAACCACGGAGCCGCTACGGTCGGTGACAACGCCGGAAACGGCGCCGGTATCGACTTGGGCGAGAAGCGGGATGGCGCAAAGAAAGGAGATTAGCAGCCGCATGTCGGCCCGAGTATACCGCGATAATCACACTCGCAGTTCGTACCCCAATTGGCGCATGCCGTCGATGGCGGCCGCGCGGACAGCGGTCACTTCCTCGGCTGATAGGGTGTGGCCGGCGGCTCCGAGGGTCAGCCGGAACGACACGCTTTTTGTCCCGCGCGGCAACGGATCTCCCGTGTACTGGCGCTGGTATTCGATCGCTTCGAGCATGGGACCGGCGAAGGCGCGAAGTTTCGCTTGCAAATCGCCAACCAACTCGCGCTCCTGGACGATAACCGAGAGATCGAAAGCGCTCGAGGGATACCGTCGAATCGGCCGGTATTGCACGCGGCCATGCGGGGGAATCTTCCGAAGATCGAGATCGAGCACCGCCGCTCGTCCACTTTCGACCAGAGAGGGATGTAGTTCAAAGATCCGGCCAACCACATCGCCATCTAAAACGACGTTCGCGGAACGCGCGGGATGTTCGTAGGCGAACGCTTCCGCGGGCCGGGCTGTGGGGTTCAGGGCCACGCATTCGGCCACCCGCTTCAATTCGAGCAGAGCGGCCGCGCCATCTCCCTTGCTATAGATTGCCGCGAGTAGATGGGTCGCTTCATCCGGCAACCCGCCGGGACGTTTGTGAATCTCGCGGCCCACTTCAAAGAGGCGGAAATCGGTGAAGTGTTTCGCGTTCTCGACAATGTTGCGGTAAACGCCCGGAAGCAGCGAAGAGCGCATCAGGCTTTGATCGGCCGCAATAGGATTCAGCACTCTCACGTGGCTCGCGGGATCGAATCCGAACTGCCTCGCCTGTTCCTCGCTAAGAAACGAGTAATTGTGAACCTCCGTGAAGCCTTGCGCCGCGAGCATTCGCCGGACATCGCGCAAGAAAAGCCGCTCTTCCGAATCGGGAGGCACGGCGCTCGGTACGGCCGGGGGCCGCGGCTCGATGGAATCGTAGCCGATCATGCGGCCGACCTCTTCGACCAGGTCGTCGGCCACCGCTATGTCCTTAGTGGCGCGCCACGAGGGCACCGTTACCAAGAGCGCGCCCGGTTCGGATTCCGTAACGCCAAATTGCAGCCGTTCCAGGATATTCCGGACCTCTTGCGCCTCGATAATACGGCCCAGTTTGCGCGCGAGCCAATCGATGTTGAGCCGTATGGGCGGCGGGGGCTCCGGAATATCTTTCTTCCGGTCGGACAGCCCTCCTGCCAACCGGATTCCTGGCGATAGTTCTGGCAGAAGTTCGATGGCGCGAGCTAGCGCCCGCACGGTGTTCGCGGGATCTTGCGCTTTTTCAAATCGCATGGACGCATCGGTGCGGATTTTCAAAGCGCTCGATGTTTTGCGAATGCTGGAAGCCTGAAAGTTCGCGCTTTCGAGAACGATCGTCTTGGTGCTATCGGATATCGCGCTCTCGCGACCGCCTATCACGCCCGCCAAAGCAATTGGGCCGCCCTCGTCGGCGATAACAAGGTTCGCCGGCGTCAGTTCGTACTCTTCGTCATTCAACGCGACTAGCTTCTCTCCCGCGCGGGCGGGGCGCGCGAAGATCGTGTCTCCCTTCAACAGCGCGCGGTCGAACGCGTGCATCGGCTGCGCAAGCTCGGCCATGATGTAGTTTGTAAGATCGACGATGTTGTTAATTGGGTTTAGTCCGATGGCCGTCAACCGGTACTGAAGCCAGAGGGGCGAAGGCCGCACGGTCACATTCTCGAATACGAGCGCGCTATATCGCGGACAAAGATTGAGATCTTCGATTTCAACTCGGATGGCCGGCGCCCCCGCGGGAATGAGCGAAGGTCTTACCGGATCTACCAGCCGTGCCGAAGTGATCGCGGCGACCTCGCGCGCCATGCCATAGTGGCCCCAAAGGTCGGGCCGATGCGTGAGAGATTTGTTGTCGATTTCGATGATGGTGTCGGGACCGCAGCCGGCAAGCGGAGCGCCGATCTGTGTTTCCAGTTCGAGAATTCCCGAGTGGTCGCGGTTGATGCCCAGTTCATCGGCGCTCGCGAGCATGCCATCGCTCTCGATGCCCTGGATAGTTTTCTTGGTCGTGGGCACGTAGGCGGTGAGAAGCCCCGGGCGGCAGTTGGGCGCGCCGCAGACGACAGTTTTCCGCCCGTAGCGGCCTGCATCGACGACGGCTTTAAGGTTCTTGCTATCGGGAATCGGCTCAACGGATTCGACTCGCGCCGCGCATGACTCGGCGAAGAGCGCCCCGGCGGGCTCGATGCCTTCACACTCGGCGGTCTTCATGGTGATGAGACGCTCGAGCTCTCCGGGCGCGGTGTGCAGGCCTTCGACGAATTCGGCGATCCAGTTATAAGAAAAATTCATGTGGTTATGTGGCGCGCGCCACAACTCATCGTCAAAACTGCCGCAAAAAACGCAAATCGCCGCCTTGAAGAAGGCGGATATCGTCTATCGCGTAGCGCATCATTACCAACCGCGTCAGCCCCAATCCAAACGCGAACCCGTTCCATTGTTCCGGGTCGATCCCGCTCATCTTCAAGACGCGCGGATTCACCAGGCCGCACGGCAGCAGCTCCACCCACCCGCTCTGCTTGCATACGGGGCATCCATCCCCGCCGCAAATCAGACACTGGATGTCCAGCTCGAAACCCGGCTCGACGAACGGGAAAAATCCTGGCCGCAATCGCACCGTGACATTCCGGTGAAAGATCGCCGTCAGCAGCGTCTTCATGAAGTAGATCAGGTTGCCAACCGAGACATCCCGATCGATCATCATCCCTTCCAACTGGTAAAACGTATGCTCGTGCGAT
>JALYXS010000442.1 GCA_030946965.1 Acidobacteriota bacterium | reverse complement strand
CCACTGAACCGGCGTATCCGGCACAAACTTGAAAATCAGCGCAAACAGAAGAGTAATCACCAGCAAGGATAAAACAGAATTGCCGATATGTAGGACAACCGCCGGTATGGAATAAATTCCGCTGACGTATTTTCCCATAGAGGATACTAACGCGGTCAACACCAGACTGACAAGAAGGAGAAATCCGATACCCAAGACCATCGCGAAAGAGAAGAACCGGTATTTCACGACACCCCAAAGGCCCGACCCTTGGCGCGGGTCCACGTTCCAGATCAGGTTCAAAGAATCGCGCAATTCGCCAAAGACCGCGGATGCGCCGAGAAGTAGCGTGATCACCCCGAGCGCGGTGGCTAGAAATCCTGAGGCGGGTCGATGGGCGTTCTGCAGAATGGACTGGATCGCCTTCGCGCCATCTGTGCCGACGGTATCCTGAATTTCCCAGACGATTTGCCCACGAGCGGCCTGTTCGCCGAATACAAAGCTGGCAATCGCGATTAAAACCACCAGGAGCGGAGCGATTGAAAGTACAGTGTAGAACGCCAGCGCAGCCCCTAACCGGGGAGCGTTGTGATCGTTCCATTGCACGGCTGTGGTGCGAAGCAGTTTCCACACTAATCGCATAGGTGTATCGAGCTACGGGCGCGGTGCAAAGGCGTTCAACGGGTCTGCGCAGGCCTGAATAAAAGGCCCGCGCAGTTTTTTAACTATTTACTTGGATGAACCGGAAGACGGTTTTTTCGCCGACGAACACTTTTTCTCATGTTCGCCCAAGTCTGCCTGCGAGTGGAAATGTTCCCCGCAGCCCTCACAAATGTAATGCGTGTGCCCGCTAGGGGCCTGTTCCTGCTTATTGCTGATCGGCATGGTGTTTTCTCTCCTTTGTAAAACTAAATTTTAGGGCGGAATTGAGTTCCGCCAGCCTCATAATCGCGGTCGCGGTTTGGCTGATCCACCCGGTCGTCGCCCGCGTAATCCTTGGTGTCCGTGAAGTCGGATTCCCGCGATGGTTTCGTGCCGTAGTGTCCGTGAATCTCCGAACCCCAATTGGGATCGGCCATATCGGGCCAATTGTCTTTATCGAAACCAGGGGCGTTTTCGAGCGTCGATTTATCGACATTCAGCACAAACTCGTGTTCCTCGGCATTGATGGTGAGAGCCTCCCACGGCACCGCAAACAGTTTGTCGCCAATGCCGAGAAACCCGCCGAACGAGAGCACCACATAGGCCACGCGCCCGGCTTCCAAATCGATCATCACTTCTTCGATTTTCCCGAGATCCTCGCCGCCGGAATTGCGAACTCGATCTCCTGCAAGTGTCGTAGCCGAAAGAACCCGTCGCCGGTTCTGACTTCGCGCTACGTCTTGAGGAGTCTCATGACGAATTTCCGAAGTGGATTCCATACGATTTCTCCTTTAAGTGAACGAAAGTTAATCAACCTGCTTCCAAAAAAAAGGCGGACTCTTGCGAGTCCGCCCTGCATGAAGACGCTTAACGAGTCGGAGCCAACTGCATCGGTTGATCCAACCGGAAATTCAGAATCGTCTCCGCCGGAACCCGCACTTCCCGGCCTTTCGTCAACACCTGAACTCCAGCCCCGGCGGCCGCACCGGCAATAGCGCCGATCAGGGCGCCTTTACCGCCCCCGCCAATTGCGCCAAGGAGGGTCCCGATCGCGGTGCCGCCACCAACGATCTCCGCGGTTCTACGATTTCGGCCAACACCGTCACGTCCACCCGATTGCCGCAAATCCTGAGTACTCACCATAAAACGTTGCCCATTTACCATCAAGGATTGGACGTCGAGCACTAAATCCGAAGATCCGGCAATGCTGCCGCCGTTCATGCTCTTGATCACCAACTGGGCTTCGGAACCCTTAGGAACAAACAGGTTGCCCGTGTCATCCATCACGTCACGAGATATTTCGGCGGAGTACGTCCGCCCTTCCGACGCCGTCTTGGAATCGATCTTCTCGTTAGTTCTCACGGACAATTCAGCGCCCGCGGGAATCGTGCGGTAGTTTCCGGATGTTTGATTCCCGGAATTGCCGAAGGTATTGTTGTTCGAATTCCCAAAGGAGCTGTTGTTGGCATTGCCCGGATTCCGGTTCGCATTGCCGAAATCGTTGTTGTTGTTATTCCTTCGATTCAACCCGTCGCGGTCCGACGCGTTACTCCGAGGGCCGTTATAGCCTGCGTTGTTGTTGTTGTAATTCGGGTTACTCGTGTTGAAATTGCCATCGCTCGAAAAGTTGATCGACTGCACTTCGCTTGTGTCGAAGCGATGACGATCGCCATTGTCATCCTGGAAAGTGATTGACGTGGCAGATGCGTTCAGCAACATGCCGTGAAACTGATTTCCGTTCTTAAGGGCGATGGTCTGATTCCCGGCAGCGGCCAAAACCAGAGGACAGATCGCACCTAAAGCAAATTTCGTGAATGTTCCCATATTTACCTCCGTACCGAAAGTTATGGAGCAATCGCGTCGCCAAGTTGGGCTTCCGCGCACAATCGAAAGAAGAAAAATGGGTCTATTTGAGGCGGGCACCGACGGGCACATCCTCCAGAAACGCGGCCAGCACCGGCTTGCCGCCCTCAAGCGAAGCGGCCACAATCATGCCGTTCGATTGAATCCCGCGTAGCTTGCGAGGCTGTAAATTCGCGACAATCACCACCTTGCGGCCAACCAACTGCTCCGGCTTATACGCCTCCGCGATCCCGGCCACAATGGTGCGCGGCTCGGCTTCGCCGATATCGATTTTCAACTGCAGCAGCTTGTCCGCCCCCTTCACCGGCTCGGCTGAAAGGACTTGGCCGACGCGAAGATCCACCTTGACGAAATCCTCGATTCCTATCGTTCCCGAAGCGGGCTGCGGAGACCCCGCCGACGGCTCTCCCGGAGTCTTTCCCAAGAGCGCCTGCTGTTGCGCAGTCACCTCCGCTTCAAGCGCGCGCATCTTCGTCACCGCGTCTTTTAGATCGATGCGCGGGAACACCCCTTCGATCAGGCCGATCTTCTGACCCGACGGCAACTGGCCCCATTCGAAAGCGTCCAGCCGGATGGTTTCGAGCGGCGTCTCCATGCCCAACTGCTTCCAGATCTTCGCGACAGATTCGGGTAGAATCGGCGAAAGCAAAGCCGAAGCGATCCGCAAGGTTTCGGCCGACGTATACAGCGCGCGATCAAGTTTCGCCTGCGACTCCGCATCC
>JALYXS010000419.1 GCA_030946965.1 Acidobacteriota bacterium | reverse complement strand
GCACTGAGCAGCGTATGCGGCTTCTTCGCCAGCGGCCCAACAATTCCAAGCCCATCACGGTCCTCGATACGTCCGGCCCCAAATTTCCCACAGATTGGTCAACCAACGGGCAATTCGTTGCTTTCTTTACGCCATGGCCCGAATTCGCCAGGCTCAAAACCGTGGTTTTGGATCTTAGAAAAGCGGGATCGACTACGGCCCCAACGGTTTTGTTTATGGAGAGCCAGTACAACGAAGCGGAAGCGGTCTTTTCGCCCGGCATCACCGACGCCGGCCCTCGTTGGATCGCTTACACGTCCACGGAAAGCGGACGCCCCGAAGTTTATGTTCGGAGTTTTCCAGACGGCAACCAGAAGTGGCCGATCTCGAATGGAGGAGCTTGGCAGCCCTTATGGAGAAGAGACGGGCGTGAGCTCTTTTTTCTCACACAGGATGGAGTACTCATGGCGGTCGACATTCATTCAGGGGCGAGTTTTAGCGCGGGGATCCCGCTTCCTCTATTCCGGACCTCCATTCCGCCCTACGCCGGCGCTCCCGAACTTCCCGCCCATGGATACGCCGTCACCAAGGACGGGCAGCACTTCCTGGTAAATCAGACCGCGGGAGACGCATCCGGACGCTCAATCTCGATCGTGACCCACTGGCCTCCTACTCAGCCGTAACTTACTGATTCTGTGGCGTACGTACGCGGTACACCACCCAGAAGAGACCCCATTGTACTTCCCGGTTTCCATCTCAGCGGGTGATCCTGTCGGTGATCTCAGGAGGTGAGATGAGGAATCGATGGTGCAAATCATTCATTCTGGCAATAACAGCCGCTCTATTGCTTTTGAAAGGAGCGCGACTAGCAGTTGATAGTTTGGGAAATATTCTGAACCGGGAAATTGCAAGAAATTTTGCTCGCGGGCACTCCGCTGAACCAGCAAGAAGGATGCAATTTCAGGAAGGGCAATGAAGAAGCTGGAAAGAATTCCGGCAGTGTTTACCCTCGTTTTCGCCGCATCGAAAATGCGTGCGGACATGCTTCCCACCGGGATGCGGCCGATTGACCAGACCCAAAGCGTCATTAAAGTCCCCGCGCCAGGGTCGGCATCTCTCACTCTGGCAGGCGGACGCACCGGCCGCGTGTCGCTGGTTTTCCACAGAGGATGGAGGTGCAACTCATGATCCCCACTTGCTCACTGCCGTCCCGTGGGCCCGCGCGGAAGGTCAACGAACACGGACTCTATGTTTCTCTTAGCTTGGTAGCTTTAGCCATAGCTCTTGCGGGATTTCTACCAAGCATCGTAAGTCCGAATGGAAGATTGGCCTCTGTTAATCGGCTGGTCATTATCCACGGCATCGTTTTCTTTGCTTGGTTAGGATTATTTTTCGTTCAGACTACGCTGGTTGCAACCGCCCGCACTGCGCTGCATAGAAGATTAGGCATCGTGTCTATTCCGCTTGGTCTGATTATGGTTCCGCTGGGTTACACGGCGGCAATCGAAATGACTCGCCGCGGATTCGACCTTAGCGGCGACTTGCATATTCAGGCCGATCCACTGATGCAATTGATTTTTCCGCTAGGTGATCTGGTTACCTTTGTTGTCTTTATATCAGCCGCACTTTTTTCTCGTCGCCGCCCTGACTTTCACAAGCGCTTGATGCTGTTGGGCACGCTCGGATCGATGATGCCCGCTGCTGTGGCGCAT
This sequence comes from Acidobacteriota bacterium, assembly GCA_030946965.1. Lineage (GTDB taxonomy): Bacteria > Acidobacteriota > Terriglobia > Bryobacterales > Bryobacteraceae > JALYXS01. The sequence continues at coordinate 2,145 of JALYXS010000419.1, read as the reverse complement.
TTTCTGGGCCACAACCTGCAATCGATACCTGCGTTGATTGTGCCCATTCTTGCTGTTCTTTTTTTATCACCGGCAATTTATGACCGCGTTCGTTTTGGCCGCTTCCATCGTGTGTCGCTCTCGGGTGGCCTAATCCTTTTCCTGTGGGCGAATCTACGGGCAACCGTCATCGGTCCAAGCGTGCCTTGGCATACCTTCGCGAAATGGCTCGTCAGCTAGCCAAAGCTTCGATCTACAGCGAGAAAATACGAAACAGTCTTGTAGCTTCGCCTCCGGTCATCCGCGAATTAGTCGGGCAGCGTTTACCGATCATTGTCGAGAACCGCCCTTGCCGCCAGTAATCCTGTAGTGGTCCCCAAACGGCCTTCTGCGAAACGTATAAGGAGCCTCCGGTCAAATCACGTGCCACTCGGAAAGAGGGGCTTGCCGCAGGGCTCCGGGTACGCCAATAGTGTCCAAAGTTTTACGCCAAATAATTTACAAAAGGACACACGAGATCCTTCAAAACATGAACTTCAGCGCGAACTGAATCTGCCGCGACGTTCGCGCCGTGGAAGTAATCGAACCTACGCCGTTGCTGCCGATTGTCGTATTCCCCGGAATAGTGAATTGCGGATGATTGAACGCATTGAAAAATTCCGCGCGGAAAATCAGCATCCTCGTCTCGGTAAACCGGAAGCGTTTGGCAGCGGTGAGATCAAAGTTCGCCGCTCGCGGCCCGGTTAGAACATCCCGCCCCGAGTTGCCGTAGCGGTACGAACTCGCCGGGGGAATCGAAAAGGCCGCTGGATTGAACCACAGTCCGAGCGTTTGCACCGCGGGGTATGGATTGACGCCCGCCACCACGTCGGCCCGGCTCCCCTGCCCATTGTTCGTCGCCGAAGGAGCGCCCACGGTAAACGGCAGCCCGCTCTGAATCACCGCGATACCGTCGATCTCCCAACCGCCAATCGCGTAGCGGTTAAAAAGATTATTGCCGCTCGCCCATGCTTTGCCAGGACCGAATGGCAATTCGTATGTCGCGAACAGGTTCAGCCGGTGCCGCACATCGCTGTTAGAGCTGCCCCAATCGGCGCGCCGGTTCAAGGGGTCCTGCAATCCGCCCGATCCGCCGTCCCATGGCGCATTGTCCATCGCGTGCGACCATACCCAATTCGCGTTCAGATACACTCCTTTCGAATAGCGCTTTTCGAAAACCACCTGAAGCGATTGGAATTCCGAATTGCCGGCGGATTCCCAATAAGTAATACCGGTAATGTTCGACAAAACGCCATAATACGGCCGGCGCGGATTGAGCGACGTGCCGGGCCCTGGCAGCGGCGCATTTATGGGCAAAGCCCAAGCCAGATGACGCCCGAGCGATCCCACGTAGGTCGCCGTCAGAACCGACGAACCGGTGATCTCTCTTTGCACGCCGAAATTAAACTGCTGTATGGAAGCATTCCGGAAATTCACGTCGATGCCCGTGATAGTGGCGTTGGGAACCGCGGCCGTGGGGTTATTCGGATCGGTTGGCGGAAAGTCGCTGCGCTGCGGAATCCCTTGAGAAACCGTGTTGGTTGGGATCACGCCCGGGCTGACCGTGAATACCAAATCGAAGGGCTGCTGCCGGAACTGCCGGATGGTGGTGCCGTAGTTCCCCTGCGGATCGTAGAAAATGCCATAGCCGCTCCGGACCACGGTCTTCGAATCGAGTTGATAAGCGATGCCGACTCGCGGTCCGATGGCATGGAAATCCGTATTGACGTTTGCAGTGGACGATGCATTCTTACCCGCGATCAGCAGTTTCGCCGTCGCCGGGTCCCAGTTCACCCAATAGTTGTGGTCTTCGGTGAACGGGGTATTGACTTCGTAATGCAAGCCAAGGTTCAGCGTGAGCTTGCGCGTGACGCGCCACTCGTCGCGCGCGTAGAAGTTGTACTCGTTGGTGCGCACGTGGGCAGTCTGCGGGATGAAAAAATCACGCACGGTGCTGGCGGGGTAGCCCAGCAGCATGGAGGCCATGGCGTCCCCAGTGCCGCCGGTGCTCGACGGATTTTGCGTGAATCCCCCATCGAAATTGAAACGTCCGAAGGCGCTCTGTCCCGGCGGGCTGGCCGTTTCGCTGATCAGCCGGTTACGAATATCGACGCCAAACTTCAGTGC
>JALYXS010000410.1 GCA_030946965.1 Acidobacteriota bacterium | reverse complement strand
GCCATTAATGGTGTGCGCAAATTCGGGTTTGCCTTTGGCGCCCTTAAAGCGAATGTTCGCGCGCCGCGCTTGAAAGGCCTCGAAATTCGAGCACGAAGAAATCTCTTTGTAATCGTTTTGCCCGGGCAGCCACACTTCGATATCGAAAGTCTTCGCCGACGAGAATCCCATATCGCCCGTCGAGAGCACAACTGTCCTGTAAGGCAGCCCAAGACGGCGCAGAATGTCTTCCGCATCCGCGGTTAGCCTTTCGTGTTCGGCGTAGCTCTGGCCGGGCCGCGTGAATTTCACCAGCTCCACCTTCTGAAACTGGTGTTGCCGGATGATGCCGCGGACGTCGCGCCCATACGATCCGGCTTCGCTGCGGAAGCAGGCAGTATACGCGCAGAGATTGATGGGTAGCCGTTCAGCGTCAAGCACTTCGTCGCGAAACAGATTCGTGACCGGCACTTCCGCCGTGGGGATCAACCATAAATCGTGGTTCTCGCACTTGAAGAGATCGTCCCCGAATTTTGGAAGGTTTCCCGTGCCGAACAGACTTGCCGAGTTCACCAAGAATGGCGGAAGCACTTCGGTGTAGCCGTGCTCGCCGGTATGCACGTCAAGCATGAAGTTGGCGAGCGCGCGCTCGAGCTTCGCGCCCATGCCCCAATACACCGCAAACCGGGCGCCCGTGATCTTGGCGGCGCGCTCCATATCGAGAATGCCAAGGTCCGGACCAAGATCCCAATGCGCTTTCGGTTCAAAATCGAAATCGCGCGGCGCGCCGGAACGACGGACCTCCGCGTTATCCGCCGCATTGCGCCCAACCGGGACGGATTCGTGGGGGAGATTTGGAATGGCGGCAAGCAAATCGCGAAACTTGTCGTCGAGGGTCTTAACTTGCTCGTCGAGCAGCTTGATGCGTTCGCCAATTTCACGCACTTTGGCCTGGCTTTCAGCGGTATCGACACCCTGTTTACGTAGCGTGGCGATTTCCGCGCTCGCGTGGTTGCGCGCGGATTTAAGTTCTTCCGCTTCGGTAATGGCCGCGCGGCGGCGTTGGTCGAGATCTAAAAATCCGTCAAGGGCGGCCGCACCGCCGCGTGTCGCCAACCTCGCGGTAACTGCTTCCAGATTGGCGCGGAAGAACGCGAGATCGTGCATAGGAATTATGCTAACAACATGCACGCCCCGGGCTGCGGCGCGAAACAAATAATTTTATTTTGGGAGTAACAGGGGCAAGACGGCGGACTATTCTTCTTCTTCTTCCTCTACAGCGACAGGTTCTAAATCTTCAGCTTCGAAAACTTGGCGGCAGTCGAGACACTCGACGTAGTCGATGCCATCTCGCCTGGCAATCATCAGCGTTCGGTTGTGGTCACACATAAAAAAATCGAGATAGGATTCATTTTAGTCGTCCCAAGCGCCATGTCAAGTGCATCCTGGTGCATTTTCGGGCAATTTCATCGCCACTCGCGCGTTACAATTCGAATCGAATGCCTTTTCCGATTCACCGCTCCCGAAGGTTGCGGTCCACCGAACCCATTCGCGCGTTGGTGCGCGAGACGCGCCTTCATCCCTCGCAGTTCGTTCTCCCGCTTTTCGTCTGTCCAGGAGAGGGAGTCAAACGTGAAATCGGCTCCATGCCGGGGAATTTTCAACTCTCGATCGACGAGTTCGTGAAAGAGTGCGCGGAAGTTCAATCGCTCGGAATCGGAGGCATCATCGTATTTGGACTGCCGGAATCGAAAGATGAGATGGCGTCGGGCGCTTACGCCGAAGACGGAATCGTGCAGCGCGCGGTTCGCGCCGTAAAGCGGGCGATTCCGCAACTGCTGGTCATTACGGACGTGTGCAACTGCGAGTACACCAGCCATGGACATTGCGGCAAAATCGTCAATGGAGACGTCGATAACGATGAAACACTTCCCTGGCTGGCCGCTTCGGCGTTGTCGCACGCGCGCGCCGGCGCCGATATCGTGGCGCCTTCCGATATGATGGATGGCCGGGTTGCCGCTATTCGCAAGGAACTGGACGGCAACGGATTTTCGGGGACGCCGATTCTATCCTACGCGGCCAAATTCGCGTCGGTGTTTTATGGGCCGTTCCGGGAGGCGGCCGAATCGACGCCGCAATTTGGGGACCGGCGCGGTTATCAGATGGACCCGGCAAACGCGCGCGAAGCCATGCGCGAGATTGCGCTCGATCTGGAGGAAGGCGCGGACATGATCCTGGTCAAGCCCGCGATGCCCTATCTCGATCTCATTTACCGGGCGCGCGAGCGCTTCGACGTTCCGATTGGCGCTTATCAGGTGAGCGGCGAGTTTTCCATGATCGCGGCGGCCGCCCAAAATGGCTGGATCGATCGCGATCGCGCCATGATGGAAAGCTTGATTTCGATCCGCCGGGCGGGCGCCGATTTCGTGCTGACGTATTTCGCAAAGGCCGCGGCGCGTATGCTCTAGCCTTGTTCCCGACAGCCACGTCCAGGCAAAGTCCCAAGCTGCGCGAAACGATCCATTCGCCCGGACACGGTAAGCGAATATGAGATGACCCGATACAAATTCAGAACCCTATCCTCTTTCCTATCATCTTGAAACGGGATGCTCTGTGTTAAACTCGCAGGCAGTGGAAGAGCGGTTCAACTCGGCTTCCAGATTTCGTAACGAACACGGAATTCCGTGCGTCAACATAGTGCGCGCTCTTCTTTTCATGCGGGAAGAGTAGGACATAATGCCTCAACTTCTACAACAATCACCATCCTCCACGGCTGTCGAGGAGAACGGCGCTCCGAAGCTCGCCATTGACGCCGACGATCATCTGGATAAGTTGCTCGCGCCGAGCGTAGACGAGCCTTTTTACAAGTCCGCCTACCGGAGCATCCAGGAGTTGATCCACCCTCCCCAACTGGCTCCACTCGAAGTTACTTCGAAGCCTGTCGCTGTCAAAGACATATGGGGGATGTACAAGCGCGACAAGAAATCCAACTGGGTGTCCCTGGCCATTCATGCCGCTGTGATTGTGCTTCTGTTTACGGTTTTTTCGAGCAAGGTCGTGCAGGATAAAGCCAAGCAACTAGCGCATCTTGTCGATCCGAATCTGGCGCCTTATATCCCGGAGATGACGCCCAAAAAGAATGTTATGCAGGGGGGCGGCGGTGGCGGCGACCGGTCTATCATTCCGGCCAGCAAGGGCAAGCTTCCAAAAATTGCGTTGCGCCAGTTTGTCCCCCCGACGACCCAGGTTAAGAACGAGCACCCCAAATTGGTGATGGAGCCTACCATTGTTGCGCCACCCGATTCCGTGTTGCCAAACGTGAATATGCCGGTAATTGGCGATCCTCTCGCGCATATCGGCCCGCCTTCGGATGGCACCGGTTCGGGCGGCGGTATCGGTACCGGGTCGCGCGGTGGCGTCGGATCTGGAAAAGGCGCCGGGTTCGGACCGGGAGAAATGGGCGGGTTCGGCGGCGGAGTTTATCGGGTGGGAGGCGGAGTGTCCGCTCCGCAAGTGTTATTTAAAGTCGATCCCGAGTATTCGGAAGAGGCTCGAAAAGCCAAGTACTCCGGAACCGTGCTGATTCAGGTGATTGTCGGGGCGGACGGAAAGGCGCGCGACATCAAGGTCTTGAAAAGCGTGGGTTTGGGGTTGGACGAGAAAGCGATCGAGGCTGTCAGCAAGTGGAAATTCAAGCCTGGTTTGAAGAATGGCCAAGCGGTTGCGGTCCACGCCACCATTGAAGTCAATTTTCGGCTGATGTAGAAAGGATGACTCTTGATGAACGCTTGGAAGCCCTAACGCAAAGTTGCGAACTGCTATTGGCGCAGAGCCTGGAGCACAGCAAACAGATCGAATCGCACAGCAAGCACCTCGAACACGACGGCGAACACATCCGGGCGCTGGCTCGCATTGCGGAACTGCACGGTCGCCGCTTGACGGCACTCGAAGGCGGATCTATTTGAAAGCCGCTTTACTCGCCTGCGATCAACGCTGGGGACGCTAAGTTTACCGCGTAGTAGTTCTTTTGCGACAGTTTGCGGTAAACCTCTCCGGCCACACCCGCCGCCATCGGTCCAATGGAAGGGCGCCCGCCCGTCAGAAGGACTACCACTACCAATTTTCGCTGCCCCACCTCATTGAACGATCCGAACCAGCCGAGACGCGTGCGCCCTTCACTGCAGGTGCCTGTCTTCCCCATAATAGTGTCGTCCTGCTTCGCGCGCCGTGCCGTCCCAAACTCGACTGCGCCCTGCATGCCCGGCTTGATCTCATCAATAAGTGGCTTGATGTCGAGTTGCCGTTTGACCTTAGGCGTAAAGGCGCTGATTTCCTCGGGAGTCTTGGGATACTGCAAGTAGTACAGCGTCCCGCCGTTCGCGATGGCGCCGATCAACGCCGCTAGCTGCAAGGGCGTTTGCGAGATATTTTCGCCGAAACTGGTGAGCATCCCGACGCCGCTTTTTGGGGCCTCGGATGGAAAAACTCCGGCGTGTTCACCCGCTATGTTCAGTCCGGCCTTCTCGCCGTATCCGAAGAGATGCGCATAGTGGTTAACCCGATCGTATCCCAGCTTCTCGCCTAACGTCGCGAAGTAATAATTGTTAGAGCGGGCCAACGCTTCGGTGAGATCCATGTTCCGCCGGCCGAGATGAATGGCGCTCGTGTGTTGCACTAATCCCTCGTGTAACGCCGCAAGCGCGACCGAAACTTTGATGGTCGAGCATGGCTGGAAACCATTGCCAAGGGCAAGTTTCTGATTAACCATGGTCAAGATGCGTCCGGTATTCGGATCGGCAACCACGATTGACCCGTTATATGAACCGAGCGCTTCCACTGCGGCGCGCCGGATATCGAGCGCCTCCCCATCCACGTTATCTCCGGTAGATGAATTTGCGTACGTAGGCTCGTCCCACGTCTGCACCCAAATGGGGCGGCGATGAAGGCGCAGCCAAGCCGCTCGCGCACCGCGGCCGTGTATATTGCGAGGAATTGAATGAATCGAAACACGGGTGATTCGCGGATGGGCGGCGGAGCGGCGGGTGCGGGCGAAACGGGGTCGAGCCGTCGAGCTTTGCTTCGATCCGCGTTTTCCGGTTTGGCGGAGGGCATGCCGGCCCGCCGTTTTTCCAGAGGTTCTTTTATTTTTTCGGTGAGACGATTGCGCGCCGGATGCGGCGCCGGCAACCAGTATTAGCGCCACGGCTAAAGGGATAAGATGCTTCAGAATCGATGAGACACGGCGTCTAATCATAGTTCGCGCGTACCTAGAGCAACGGGACAGGTGAGGTCCAGACCTCAAGCGTCAAATGCCCGGGGAGCAACCGGAATGCTAATTGTGCAGGAAAGTGCGTTCCCCGTCAATAGTTAAGAACATTTTAGCACACTGAATTTATGCCGCTGTCCAGCCGCCATCGATCGCAATGATCGAGCCATTGATAAATTCGGACTCTTTGGTGCACAAGAATAGGGCAAGATTCGCGATTTCTTCCGGCTTTCCGAGCCGCCCCACGGGCTGTCTTTGGTTCAACTCTCCCCTCACTTTTTCTTTTTCATGTGCATGATACTTATCCAGATAAGCTTCGACAAACGGGGTATCCACCGTACCTGGGCAAATGCAGTTAGCCCGAATCTGAGTGGGGTAATCAACGGCAAGCTGGCGCGTCATGGCCACAACCGCTCCCTTGGTAGCGCAATAAGCGAATCGTTTCTTCACGCCTACTAAGCCGGCCACCGACCCAATGTTCACCACGGTCCCTTGTGACTGCTTCAGCAAAGGCATGCAATATTTAGTTACCAGAAACAGCCCTTCCGCGTTGACCCGGAATAGGCGCTGCAGATCGGTCAGCTCGGTTTCCTCGATTCCTCCAACAAGGCCTATCCCAGCGTTGTTGATGAGGATATCCAGCGCCTTCACCCCCGCTAGGCCTTGCTGAACCTGAGCTTCATTGGTGATATCGAAAACAAGGACTGACGCGCCGGAGAGTTCGCCCGCAAGTTTCTGGGCGCGTGCCTGGTCGATATCTACAATGATTACGGAGGCGCCGGCTTCGGCAAGCGCGCGGCAGGTTGCCTCGCCAATGCCGCTGGCGCCTCCGGTCACAATCGCCTTGCGGCCATCTAAGCGAAAAGGTGTGTTCATTAGAGTGAATTGTAACAACGGTTTGGCGCTGCAGGTTCTGCAAGAAGAGATTGTGGCGTGCCGGCGATGCGCCCGCCTGATCGCGCATTGCACTGAAATGGCCAGGGTGAAGCGCCGCGCTTTCCGCGATTGGGATTACTGGGGACTGCCGGTGCCTTCCTTCGGAGACCCGGAAGCGGCCTTGTTAATCGTGGGCCTTGCGCCAGCCGCGCACGGGGGGAACCGGACAGGGCGCGTGTTCACGGGAGACCGGTCGGGTGATTTGCTCTACAAGGTGCTGTATCAAGCCGGATTCGCCAACCGGCCGGAGAGCCGGTCGCGCGAGGACGACTTACGTCTGACGGGAGCCTGGATCACTGCCACGGCGCACTGCGCCCCGCCGGATAACAAGCCCACCCCGGAGGAATTGCGAAACTGCCGCCCCTGGCTCGATCGCGAATTGGATTTGCTACCGGGCTTGAAGGTGATTGTTCCGCTCGGCAAGATTGCTTTCGACGCGACTCTATCGTTGTTGCACGCGCGGGGATTCATCCAGCGGAAGGCGGATTTCGCGTTCGGGCACAATCTGGAGTACCGAATCGCGCCGGGGTGTCCGGTGGTGATCGGTTCGTATCACCCGAGCCAGCAGAATACGTCGACCGGAAAGCTAACGGAACGCATGCTGCTCGAGGTATTTATGGCCGCGCGGAGTATTGTAGGTTAAAACAAGAAAACTGATGATCGCTATCTTCAAATTCGTGGGCAGTCCATTCTACGAACAACTGCAATCGGGCATCGGCCTATGCGATCAACTGCGGGCGGCAGGCCAGAAGGTTGTTCCCGTCGGCTTTGATTTTTGGGGGAATCGCTATATCGGAGATGGCTTCAGAGGCTACAACATGGAGACGGTTGACGGAAACAAAATTCAAAATGCGGGCGGACCCGCTTGGGCCCATGGAGATCCCGGATTCGCGGCGCTATGGCGAGACGACGAGAATTTTTAGGCGAGGTAAACGCCGGTTAATAGCAGGACGAGCAAGCCACTCTCCCCTGCCAATCCCAGCTTCCGTTAGCGTACGACGGATTTCGGCAGTTCGACGCGATCGTATATGGCGGAAAGCGCCAGCTTGCACTCAAGCGAGCGAAGATCGATAATTTTCGAAAGGCCGCTGGCTTCGCTCAAAATCCACTCCCGATCCGGTTGGCGTGTATATAACTCCCCGTGGACGCGATCGTCGGCAACCAGCAGATAGGCGCGAAGCGATTCAAGCGCGCGATAATGCTCGAACTTCCGGCCACGGTCATACGCCTCGGTCGAAGGCGAAAGCACCTCAACAATTAGATCGGGGT
>JALYXS010000368.1 GCA_030946965.1 Acidobacteriota bacterium | reverse complement strand
CCTCCGCCCCCGCATTAGGTTCGAGATCCCAATAAAGCTGATTTCGGTCTACTCCTTCGGACATACTATGCCGATATTCCTTTGCGAGTGAACTGCCGCCCAGTCCACCGCCGAGGGCCTTATCGATGCGTCAAGTTTTAACCGCCGTATTTTCTTGCACTTTAGCCTTTTCCCAATTGAGCACCCGCCCGGCTCCGGCCGTATCCGACGCGGGCGGCCCCAATCTTCCCGCGCAGCGCATTGGCGCGGACGATCTTATAGCCCTTTCGGTGTACGCGTCGCCCGAGTTCACGCGCACTTTGCGGGTCGGAGCCGACGGCAATATCCGGCTTCCCATGCTGAAGCAAAGAATCAGAGCTCAAGGACTGCTGCCGGGCGATCTTGAAACGGTCATCGCGGAGGCGCTCCGCCAGGAGCATCTGGTTGTCGATCCTTCGGTTACCGTGACCATGGTGGAATACCATAGCCGCCCGATCAGCGTTGCGGGCGCGGTACGGAAGCCAATTACGTTTCAAGCGGTCGGCGCCGTTACGCTGCTCGATGCGATTTCGCGCGCCGAAGGCTTCAGTCCGGAAGCGGGCGGCGAAATTCTGGTCAGCCGGCCAGGTGCTCTTATGCAGAGGATCGCAGTGAAAGGCCTCATCGACGCGGCCGATCCCGATCTGAATATCAAGCTGACCGGCGGCGAAGAGATTCGCGTACCCGATATGGGCCGCGTTTTTGTAGCGGGAAACGTCCGCAAACCCGGTTCCTTCCTGGTGCACGATTCGGAGGACACAACCGTGATCAAGGTCATCGCCCTGGCCGAGGGATTGGAACCGTTCGCGGCGAAACAGGCTTTTATTTACCGGCCCGACGACGCGACGCACGGGAAAAAGGAAATCACGATCGAGTTGAGCAAGATCATGAGCCGGAAGGCGCCCGACGTGTTTCTGCAAGCGAAAGACATCCTTTATATTCCGGATAATACGGGCCGCCGTTTGACCGTCAACACCATCGAGCGGTTGGCCGGATTCGGAGCGTCCACCGGTTCCGGCCTTCTGGTTTTCCGCCATTAACGAAGCGACAACTAGTCAAAACCAGTCAAATGATCGAGCTTGTAAAAGAAAACAAAAATCTGCCCGCCGTGCCGGGCACTTACACCCTCTCCTACTCGAACCCGGAGCCGGAAAAAGAAGAACCATCGCTCCCGTTTTCACACTATCTCTGGATATTGAAGCGGCAGCGCTGGAAGATCCTGGCTTTCGTGTTCATCTGCGCCATCGCGACCTTCACGGTCTCTTCGCGACTTACGCCAATCTACGAATCCACCGCTACCGTGGATATCGACCGCCAGACTCCGACCGGCATCGTGGGACAGGATGCGGTCCGCTCGGCGACCAACGATGCCGATCAGTTTATCGCCACCCAAATGGATCTGATCCAGTCGGATTCCGTGCTTCGAAAAGTCGTGCAGAGACTGCGGCTGAAAGAAGTGGATCGACAGTATCGGGAAACGGTAATGAGCGCGGAAGCGGAGGACGCGCCGGTCATCCTGAAAAAACTCAGCATTGTCCGGCCGCCCAATACCTATCTGCTGAAAATCAGCTATCGCTCGGCGAATCCCCGGCTCGCGGCCGATGTCGCGAACGGAATCGCGCGCTCGTACCTCGAACATACTTACAACATCCGCTATGAATCTTCGGCCGGCCTGTCGCACTTCATGGAGAAGCAACTGGAAGAGCTTAAGACCAAGATGGAGCAATCGAGCGCCGCGCTGGTGCAATTCGAGAAAGAGCTGAACGTTATCAACCCCGAGGAAAAAACCAGCATCCTCTCGGCGCGCCTGTTGCAGTTGAACACCGAATACACCAACGCGCAAGCGGACCGCGTTCGCAAGGAGGCGGGTTACAACTCCGTCAAATCGGGAACGCTGGAAGCCGCTTTGATTTCCACTCAAGGCGAATCGCTCAAGAAACTCACCGAGCAGTACAACGAAGCGCAACAGAAGTTCGAGGAAGTGAAGCTGCACAATGGCGACAATCACCCCGAATATAAGCGCGCCGCGTTGCAAGTGTCGGAACTTCTCAGGCAGTTAACCAGCACCAAGGAAAGCATTGGCCAGCGCGTGGAACTCGAGTTCGGGCAAGCCGCTGAGCGGGAGTCGATGTTGGAGAAGGCGGTAGCCCGGACAAAGGCCGAATTCGACCGGTTGAACGCGCGATCCTTCGACTATCTTTCCCTCAAGCGCGAGGCTGAAGGCGACAAAAAGCTCTATGAAGAATTGGTCCGAAAGATCAAAGAGGCGGGAATCAATGCCGGTTTCCAAAGCAATTCCGTGCGGATTGCCGATCCGGCGCGCGCGGCGTTTAAGCCGGTGTTCCCGCGCACCCGGATTGCGGTCCTGATCGCGCTTCTCTGTTCCACGCTGTTCGCGGTCGGCGCGGCGGTGATCGGCGACGCGCTGGACGATACGGTTCGGGATCCCGAACAGGTGAAGCGAACGCTTAAGACCGAAGTAGTGGGAACGCTGCCGTCGATGAAAACCTGGCGCTCCGGCTTGAACCCGATTCTGGCTTCCGCCAACGCGACCGGCCAGGAATTAATGCGTTGGGGCCAATCGGAAGGCCCCGCCTCGACGGGCTACGACGAAGCCATCCGCACGTTGCGGAATTCGATTCTGCTCACCGATTTTGAGCGGCGGCTACGGTCCGTGCTCATCACCAGCGCGGCGCCTTCGGAAGGGAAGAGCACGGTAGCCGCGCATTTAGCCTCGGCCCACGCCGAACAAGGCCACAAGACGTTATTGATCGACGGCGATCTACGCCGCCCGAGCGTTCACAAACTCTTCGGAATCGAACATGAACAGGGCCTGTCGGACGTTCTGACGTCTTCGCTTCCGTGGCGGAAAGCGGTCTGGACATCCGATTGTTTCCCGGATCTCGACGTGCTTCCCGCCGGTCCGCCCTCCCGCCGGGCCGCGGATCTGATCGGCAAGAAACTTCCTCAGATCCTCGCCGAAGCGGCACAAACTTACGATTGGATTATCCTCGACGCGCCGCCGCTTCTAGGATTTCCCGAGCCGCTGCAAATGGCGGCAAATGTGGATGGCGTGGTGGTTGTCGCGCGCGCCGGCCAAACCGGACGAAAAGCCGTATCCTCCGTCCTAAACACGCTGACGCGGTTGCGCGCCAAGGTTGTCGGACTGGTGCTGAACGAAGTCAGCAAAGATATGAGCGACGGTTATTACTACCACGGCGATTACAGCAAATACGGAAAGCCGGCCGGTAAGGCAATGAGCAGCGGAGCGGCGTAATGGCATGGACTTCGGTGTTGGTGTTTCTGTTGGGCGCGCTGGTGCCCGTTCCGATTGAACTAGTGGGTGTGATGTACGCCGGCGAGTTGCTGCTCTTGGTCGTGGCCGCCTGGGCAATCGTCGTGAATCTGCAGAATCCGCGATTCTGGGATCGAGCGCTGCTGCTTCCGCTGGCCAGCCTCGGGGTGACGTTTTTGGGATACATCCTTTCCGACCTAATTAACAATTCCGGGATCAGCAACCTTGTGCGGGGCTGGGCGCGACTCGTCTTTCTTGCGACGGACATTCTAGCCATGTATTTTCTTTGCCGCAAGAGACCGCTGAATCTGCTGATCTTCTGCTCTGGAATCGCGGCTGGCGCGACGGTGGCGGCGGAGAGTCAGAGCGGCCTCGATGTATCTATGCGCTACAAACTGGCGATCGCCGTTTCGATTACAATCGCGGTGCTGTGCCTCGGAGCGTTACTGCGCGGCAGGTTGCAGTACCTTTCAGTTTCGCTCGCGCTAGCGGCCGCGGGCGTCGTGCACATCTGGATGGATTTCCGATCGCTCGGAGCGGTCTGCCTGCTTACCGGCGCAATCGTATTCTCGAAGACCCTGGAGCGTTCGCGGATTCGCGGCCTGTATGCCGTGCTACTGCTAGGGGCCGTGGCGGCGGGCGTCGGGATCTTGTCCTACTCCTATTACTTCACTCTGGACTCCTACTCGCAGCGCAGGCGCGAATCGGACAATTGGAGGCTTGCCTCCGCGGCCGCGGCCATGGATGCGATCCGGCGAGCGCCGCTGCTGGGAAGCGGTTCGTGGGCCACCAGCAGCCAGATCCTGGCGGTGTTCGACGCTTCCTTCGCCGACAACGCCGGCCGCCGTTTATCCGGAAGGGCGGGCATGGAGTTGGCCGGTCACTCGCAGGTGCTTCAAGCGTGGTACGAAGCCGGAATCCTCGGCCTGGCGTTTTTCGTGTATTTCGCCAATACCCTTTTGCGAGCGCTGTGGATTTCCATTTTCCGCGCGCAACTCGACCCGCTCATGCCGCTAGTTATCCTGTCCTGTTTACTCTCGGTCTACAATCTCGGCTTCAGCCCATTCGCCGGAACCCATCGCATCCAGATTGCAATCTCAGTTGTCGCCGCGGAGATGGTACGCCGGAATTGGCGAAGCTTCGCGCGGGCTGGCAATCGTTCGTGGGGCGCGCTGCAGCTTGCCGGAAATCCCATATGAAGCTCAGCGTCGTCACTATCTCGCTAAACCAGGCGCGATTCTTGCCGGAAGCGATGGCATCGGTAAAGGCTTCGGACCGCAACACCGTCGATTACGTCATCGTCGATCCGGGCAGTAGCGACGGTTCGCGCGAGATCGTCGCGCGTGTTTGCGGCCGGGCCCCTGGCCGGTTCTCGCACGCGCTGCTTGAGCCGGACAACGGACCGGCGGAAGGCCTGAACAACGGCTTTGATAGATGCGAAGGCGAAGTGCTTGGTTATCTCAACGCGGACGACCGTTACCCGCCGGGAACGCTCGATTACGTAGCGCGGTATTTCGAGACTCACCCCGAGAAGGACGTCCTGTTTGGCGCGATCGCCATTATGGATGAGACGGGCCGGTTCGACATTCGAACCCGCGTTCCAGACCGTTTCGACCCGCGGAAATATGCCGAGCGGGCGTGCAACGTCTGGTGCCCATCTACCTTCTTCCGGCACAAAGCCTTTCTGCGCTGCGGCGGATTTAATCCAGCCAACCATACCTGCTGGGACGGTGAACTGGCCGTTGACCTTGTGCTAAGCGGCGCGAATGCAGGATACTCCGGCCGCGTTCTAGGAGAATTCCGGATCTACGCGGATTCGATTACTGGCTCCAGGCGTCTCTGGCCGCAATATCGCGCGGACCGGGATCGCATTCGCCGGAAGATCTACGCCGCCGGCGGGCGGCCGTATTCGCAACTCGGCGCCCGCGCCTTGCGCCTCCTCTATAAGCTCGATCCCGTGCGGCAGGCGACTTATCTCGGATGGCGTTTTCCCGCGTTGCGCCGGCCCGCGCTCGGATGAGAATTCTCCAGATCATCCGGACTCTCGACCCTTGTTACGGGGGCCCGGCGCAAGGCGTACGGGATTGCACGCGCGAACTTGCCAGGCTGGGACACGCGCCCGCGATTCTTTCACTCGACGCACCCGGCAGTCCGTGGGTGAACGAATTGGAAGCGAACGTGATTGCGGTGGGTCCGTCAAAATCCGATTATCGCTACGCTCCAAATCTTGTGCCGTGGCTGAAAGCGCAGGCCTGCGCCTACGATGCCATCGTGGTGAACGGAATTTGGGATTACGCGGCATTCGGCAGTTGGCGCGCGCTGCGGAATTCCCCGACGCCCTACTTCCTCTACACGCATGGGATGCTCGATCCCTGGTTTCAGCAAACCTACCCGCTGAAGCATCTCAAGAAAACAATCTACTGGAAGCTGTGGGCGAATCGGGTGCTTAGTGGAAGCGCTCGCGTGCGGAGTGCCGGTGGCGATTTCAAAGCGCGTAAACATCTGGCGGGAAATCGTCGCGGACGGCGCCGCTTTTGTGAGTGAAAATAATGTGTCCGCGGCAGCGGCTATGTTCCACGCGTGGCTCGATACTCCGGCGGCGGAAATTTCGGTCATGCGCCGCAATGGCGTCCGCTGTTTTGAGGATCGCTATGAAGTGCAC
>JALYXS010000313.1 GCA_030946965.1 Acidobacteriota bacterium | reverse complement strand
ACGCACTCCTGCGTGCCGCGTCCCCACTCATGGGGACGCAGGGTTTTCCCGCGTAGAGACAGGTGTCGAGATGAGTCTCGACACGGCACGCAGGAGTGCGTGCGCCACGTTGTCATAACCCTCCATTTCCAGGTAGCCCACGCCTTTGGCCGATCCCGAGTAAGTCACCGCGCCTTCCCAATAAGTTGTCTGTCTGCTCGATAGCTCCTGGTCCGCAATCGCAGCCTGGCAATCCAAATCGATTTTCAATGACGGGACCTGAATCCGCCACTTCACGGGATATCGTGCCTTACTCTTCGGACTTACCCAATATTCCACCGGCTGGAGCGTGAAGTCCTCGCGGCGAAGATGCCGCGCGTGGCCATTGCGGTCGATCCACGTTCCCGAAGAGTACGAGTCGATGCCGCCATCCTTCCGCCTGAGTTCAAATAGCATCAGCTCCGTACGATCTTCAAGCTGGACACTGAACCAGTCCCACCCGGTTTGCGTCGCGTCGAGTTGTTGCGTGAACCATTCATGATCCATCCAGGCTGTCCCCGAAATCTCGCGTGGCGCGCCGCGCAGCACAAGCCTGCCATTCACACCTAGTCTCGGGAACGAAACATAATGCGACGCTCTCCCCGGTTCAGAGGCTTTTTGGCTGACTCCATTCTCGCCGTGGATGATGGGCGGCGTCTCCGGCGATAGATTTAGCGTTAACCGGAAATCGTCGGCGACGGCCTCCAGCGTTTGATGCCGGCCGCTCGATCTGGCCGACCAGTTCCCATTCCAGATGCGGCGTTGCTCAAAGCTCGCGCCGGCAATTCCCGGCCCCGCGCGATTCAACCGCTCGGCGTAATGGAAGCGTTTGCCATCAATGTCCGTCAGAGCGAGATGCGCCAGATAGACATCGTCCACGCGCCAGGTGGATCTGTCATCGGGATTGCCGCGCTTGTTGGGGCGTTTGTTGGCGCCTTGCCGGAAAAACACCAGCTCAAAGCCAAAGCGTTTCCCCGCCGCGTCGCGCACGTTGCCGGTGTAGTACCACCATTCCGTGCGGAACTCGGGGTGCTCGAAATTGTCGCGAGGAAATTCGTAGCGATAGCCCGGCAGCGCCGGACGATAAGCAAAATCGCCTGCCGCGAGTAGAAGGGCTAGAGCCCAGATCACCGTTTAATCCAGATCGGCGAGCTCCACGCCAAGTTGCCGTCCAACTGCATCACACGCAGGTAATAATAACTCTCGCCCGCTTTGGGCGACTGATCGAGGTACGCGAAATCGACATTCTTGCCGTCCGGCTTCTGCGTATAGAGGAACTCATTGTTGCGAATCAGGTCGATCTGCTTGATGCGGTCCGTGCCTTCGATTTTCGCCGTCAACTTCGGGATGCCCGAAGAAACGAAAGCGTCGCCCATCAGATGCCGCTTGCCATCGGGCTCTTCCGCTTCAAAATCGAGTACGATGTTATCCGTCGCCGCGTATGCATGACGCTGCCTCATGCTCTCGACAATCTGCGTACGGTCGTCCGAAGGAGTGTAAATCATGGCATAGCTGGCATGCGTCGAAATGTGATCCGAACTCGCCTGCACGCCGAGCTTGAGCCCCTTCGCCAGCGCGTTCCACCAGAACCCGGCCGGCTGATAGCTACCATGAATCAGCACATGATTCGTCGCCGTTTCGGCGCGCGGACCGCCTTCATATTCATAGCCGGCGTGGTAGCCCTGATACAGTTCCACCAGCGGCTCCAGCTCAGGATCGTTGTCGCGATAATCGGTCCCCTGCCCCGTGGCAAGCGAGTGCTCCATGCAGATCCCTCTATTCTGCCGGAGGTACGGATATAGCACCGGACCGCTGTTGATCTTCGCTTGATTTTCAGCGGCGGTCACGGGCAGCGTGCGCGCCCCGCGTTGCGCCATCACAATGTTGCGATGCCCATTCGGATACGCCACGCTACGCTCATATCCGAACAGCGGCGTGAACCGGCCCGCGATGTGAAACACGTCGTACGACTTCTCCGTGCGCCACCAGCTATATTCGACATCGCCACCCATGTTGTGATCGCCGATGATTCCCGTATCCATCGAGGCCACGTCGATCATGTAGCGGTAGTAATCTTCGACCGAGCCGTCTCCCGAGCCATCGCCCGAAATCTCCGTGTGACGGTGGAAATCGCCGCGCAGAATACGATACTGCGATCCGTTCACGGAAGCGCGATAACCGCGTATGCGCGCGACATCTTCTTTCTCATTCACATGCACTAGTTGCGGGTTAGGCCCACGCTCGGAGAACCCGGTGAGCTCGGCCGTTCCCGTCGGCGCGGATGAACTTGCCGACGATTGAAACACGTTGTATTGCAGCGGCGTTCCACCTTCGAATCCGCCGTTCACCTTGCCAAATTGCCTTCCATCCATCGACCATGCGAAGACCACGCGATTACCCGCGGGCAATATCTGGAATGCCGCTTCATTGCGCCCCGTCGAGTGCGGAATCAGCGCGGCCGGCTTCCATGCGCCGTTGTCGAGCGTCGTTAGATAGAGATCCCACAGGCCGCCGGAACACCAGTAATCGTCCCGGTTGTTGACCGCGCTCGAACGCATCTGGAACATCGCCCAAACCCGCCCGGTGCTATCCGCTGCCAGATGAGGAAGCTGCCAATAGCGCTTCAGGCGATCCGGCACCGCCGCCGAAAAATCGGGAGCCTGCTTCCATGCGCCCGCGTCTTTCACGGCCACGCGAATCGAGCGGTTCGCATAGAGAACCGTCGAGCGGAAAGGATCGTCGTGCGTCCAATCCTTCCCCCAATTCGAGCCCGATTCATCCCAGGCGAGCCAAGGCCGCCCCTGTCCGTCCACGGTTAGCGAAGCGTGCGCCTGAAAACGCGGGGACGTGGTGACTTGCTCGATGGCGTCCGGCGTGCCATCGCGCTTAATACGCCGAAAGAAAATATCGTAATTTCCGTTTTGATAACTGTCCCAAGCAATCAGCAAATTGCCTTCGGCGTCGGAAACCGCATCGGGACTCCACACACTCGCATCGCTCATTCTCCGAGGCTCCGGCCAGCGCGATCCATCCCAGGAACTGACGTACAAGTACGATTGACCGGCATCGTGTCCAACCCAAACTAGCCGCAACGGCCCGGTACTGGACGCGACAAGCTTATGGAAGATATTGGGACTGTGGCCCGACGCGATCTGTCGCCGCGGGGTCCAAGCCTTTCCGTCATAGACGCGCTCGAAGAGAAACCAATCCCGGCCCTGATCCTGGGAAACATGTTCCGACCACGCCACGTGAATGCGGCCGTCGCGATCCTCCGCGATCGACGTGCGGTAAATGTCCGCTTTTTGATCGGTGACTCGCATCGGCGGCTGGCCGGCGGCGCGCGCGTAGACGATATCGCCACGATCTTGATATGCCTGCCAAGCGGTCCAAACGGTTCCGTTCCGCGCAACCGCAACCGACGGGTAATCGTGCTGCTCGGAACTCGAGGGGGACACTTGACTGGGCCCGGGGACACGCTGTACGAGAACATCGCCGTCGAGAAAGCGCAGCACCGCTCCGTAGGCGAGTTGCCGGATGGCGACTGAAAATCCACCCTGCCGTGTTTCGATCTCCGCCGACGACGCGGCAGCATCCACGGTTGCGATTACGCCGGCCGTAACCAGATTGCGCGGCGGGAGCGATCCGCCGGCGACGGGGTTCGGGTGATCCGGCTGGTTCTCAAAAACGGCTTCCTTGGTTTGCAGTTTCCAGGAGCTGCCAGAGATGGCGTCCTGCTGGAAGAATCGCCACGAATCGAGGTTGCGAAGGCGTCCGCCCGTGACCCGGATCGAGCCGTCGTAAACTTTGGGCGCTTCCCGCCGAAAACCAAAAGTAACTAAGAAAGATATGGAATCGTCTGGAGCGGTGGGGCTGGAACTCGAAGGTGTCTGAGCCGCGGGACGAGCGGCCGCGAAGACGGCCAGGAACACAATCGCGACCAAGCTTACGAACCGGAGATGCATAAACCCCTACGAATTATAACGGGAACGGCCGGACTGTAAACCATCAAAAAAGCATCGGCTTGCGGCTTTGTTTCAGTTTCGGTACGTTAATAGCCATGAAGCCCGGTGTCTCGCCGTGAGGAGCTATTACGACGAGCTAGGTGTGCCGCCAAATGCCTCCGCGGAGGAAATACGCGATACCTACCGTAATTTGGTGCGGCTGTTACACCCCGATCAGCAGCTTGAAGGGCAGTTGAAAGAAGTTGCCGAGCACCAGTTGAAGCGCATCAACTACATTCACCACGTACTTTCGGACTTCGAAAAACGGCGCCGCTATGACGCCGAAAGCGCCGCGGCGGCACGGCCCGTACCGCTGATATTTCATGCGCCCCCCCCGCCTCCGCATTCGTATCGGGAAACGGTGGCTTGGGTGGTTGCGGCATTGATATGCGGCGCTCTTATTTCCTGGCTGATCAACCGGGAAAGTTTCGGCAGCTTCCCGGATTATGCGGAATCGGTTTCGGCTTCCCCGGCCCGCGATCGCGGTCCGGAGCGAACCCCGCCTGTGTCCTCTTTACAAGCTTCTCCGGATAACGGTACGGGGCAACGGCAGATTGCGAGCCTCCGGGCACAGTTGCGCGCCGCGGACGACGAACGCGCCACGCTGCTAACGGAACTCACGCGGCTTCACTCCGAATCTAAAGGCAGGCGGAAATCCGTTTCCGGCAGTTCCAAAGCTTCCGATGCGTCCGGCCACGCGGAAACGGCAGGCTTGACGAATACCTCGCTTCCGGCGCAAAACGTACTCCCGGCGCTCAATGGTTCGACGGCAGCGGAACAGCCTATCGCCACGCCGCGCGCCGTCGAGGAACTGCCGCGCCATCGTTTCAGCGGAGTTTGGTTCTATGCGAGGCCGCGGGTGCAGAAACCCAAGAAGGCTTTTTATCCGCCAGAGTATATTGAAGCGAATATCGTAGAGGAAAACGGGGCTATTCATGGAAGGTACCGCGCGCGCTATCAGGTGACCGATCGCGCCATTTCGCCAGACGTGAGTTTCGAGTTCGAAGGCAGGGCGAACGGCGGCGCTTCGGCGAGTTTACTTTGGAACGGAGGCGGCGGCGCGAAAGGCGAAGTCCAGTTGAAGCTGATTTCGGAAACGTCGCTCGAAGTGGTTTGGTCGGCAACGCAATTGGGTAGGACGTTGGGATTAGCCGCGGGCAGCGCAGTGCTGGTGCGGCGGGCGGAACCGTAGCTACGGCAGCGGTAGACCTCGCACTTAAATACGCCTGAACCGGGGCACAACAGGGAGGCCTTTTCGAGTTCATCGGTCCTGTGCAGCGGATAGAACAGCAGCACTTCGATCGTCTGCTCTCGTACGCTCTCGCGTCCGATACGGCCGCGCTGCGGCAACTGTATCAAGGAACGGATAGCGTCATATAGCTTGCGCACGGTGGGCTGCGAGTCCGCGCGGCGGCGGGCGTCCAGCGGACACGCATTCTATGAGCGCAACATCTGCTGCACGGGAGCGTCCATTGCTTCTTCTTCAATGAACCCGACCCGGTCGGCCTGTGCGATACCTTCCCGCACGGCTGCACGAAAGCGGGCCTCTTCGTGAAGCAGGCGCAAGGCTGCACCCTTCACCAATCGCTCGGCGTCGGTGCCTGCGTGGGTGGCGATT
>JALYXS010000305.1 GCA_030946965.1 Acidobacteriota bacterium | reverse complement strand
CTGGGTAGCTCCGGACTCGATCGCGGGACCGTTTCCGATCTGGCCGTCGTGATCAGGCCCGGCGCGGCGGTAAGAACAAATCCCCCGGTTGCCCCATAGCCGGCCCCTCATGCGACCGGCCCGTCGTGCGCCATAACTACGGGTTGGACGTTCCAGTGCCGCGAACCAGCTTGCGCCCGCGCTCGAAAAGATCGGCCGCATCGTCGGCAATCGCGCGGCCCCGTTCATAAAGATCTTTCCCGCGACCGATGATATCCGTGCTCGTGTTCGCGAGGGCGTCGCGCCCCTGGTTGCTCTTGCGGCTCAGCAAATCCCGGGTTTCCCTGCCGGGCTTCGGCGCGTAAAGCAACGCCACGGCCGCTCCAATTGCCGCGCCCACCACAAACCAACTGAATCTGCCGCTCTCGTCTTCGTTAGCCATGCTTGCCTCCTGCTTCCATCCATATCTTAGCGAAGGCGGATGATCAAGAGTGGGATATGCTGATGAACATGAATAACGATCTTGACGCCATGCGCGATGCCGACGCGGCGGGAGTCGAGGAAAACGACTCGGAAGACCTCGACTTGGTACCCTTCTTCAGTTCCTCGAATAATGCGGGAGAGATGGAGGCCATGGCGATCCACGGCATACTCGAGGCTAACGGAATTCCGTCGGTGATGATCGGCGCGAGCTCAATTCCGTCGCTCGAATTCCAGGTCCAGGTGCCGCGCTCTCGCGTGGAAGACGCCGAGCGGGCGGTAGCAGAGGCGAAGGCCGGCGGGCCGGCCGCGGCGGAGGAAGCGGAATTAGCCGGCGAACAATCGGCTCGCGTCATCTCAACAGAGATTGTATAAGTACCGCTGGATGGATGGCCGCAATACCGGCTAAGTCCGCCACTTGATGGCGGCAGGAAGTTCCGGGCGCGACTAGGATGTCCCCGGCTTGCATGGCTTTCACGGCGGGAATCAGTTTGCGATTGGCTATCGCAACGGAGACATCGTAATGTTCGCGAAGGTAGCCGAACGATCCCGCCATGCCGCAACAGCCCGCATCCAGCTCTACGATTGCCGCGCCGGGGATGCGCTTCAGAAGCGAAACGGTGGCCGGTAGCAAGCCCATCGATTTCTGATGACAGTGGCCGTGCAGAAAAATTCGTTCAGGCCCGGCCCGCAACGGCAAATCGAGTTCCGCGGCGAAATCGTCGAATAGCAGGCAGGCGTCCGCGACGGTTCGCGCTTTCTGCTGCCGCTCGCCGCGCAACAGCGAAGGGACGTCATCTTTCACGGCTGAAAGACAACTGGGTTCGCAGAATAGGATCTTTTCGCCACGGCTGGCGATTGGAAACAGGCTGTCGACGATCTTCAACGCGTGCGCGCGCGCTTCGGCCAGAAGGCCTTGCGAGATCAGCGGGCGGCCGCAGCAACTGGGGCGGACGACGTTGACGCTGCATCCGCCGCGTTCCAGAATCTGTAGCGCCGCAATTCCGATTTGCGGGTCGTAATGGTTGGTGAACGTGTCGTTGAACAGCGTCACCGGGATGCCGTCGCTGTTTTGGGGATGCGCGGCCAGCCAACGTTCGAAGGTCTGCCGCTTCCATTCAGGCGGCGTCCTGCGCCGGTCGATATCGAGCAGCTTTTCATTCAGCCAGCGAGCGGGCGCGCGTGACGACATCCAATTCGAGAACGGCGCGAAATGGCTGCCCCACTTGGAGACGCGGTGAATGTTGCCGAGAGCGTGCGCGCGTCGCGGCGTTCCGTGGCGGCTCCAATAATTAGCGAGAAATTCGCTTTTGTAGCGCGCCATATCGACGCCCACCGGACACTCCGATTTGCATGCCCGGCATTCAAGGCAAAGGTCCAGGACGTCATATACACCGCGATCGCCCAGGCCGGTTTCATCAAGCCGTCCCGCCATCGCGAGGCGAAGCACGTTCGCGCGGCCGCGCGTCGAGTGCGCCTCCTCGCGCGTCGCCATGTACGAAGGGCACATGGAACCCGAGAGCGTTTTACGGCACGCGCCCACGCCGCTGCACATCTCGACCGCGCCGGCTATTCCGCCGAATTCGGAATAGTCGAAAAAAGTTTCCGGCTGCTTTGTCCGGTAAGACGCGCCGAAGCGCAGATTCGCGGTGAGCGGCGGAGCGTCTACAATTTTGCCGGGATTCAGAAGCCCGAGCGGATCGAACGTCCGCTTAATTTCGCGGAATGCTTCGTAGAGCACGGGGCCGAACATCTGGCGCATAAACGGGCTGCGCACCAATCCGTCGCCATGTTCGCCCGAAAGCGCGCCGCCGAATTCGAGCACCAGGTCCGCGGCTTCGTGGGCGATGGCCTCAAACTTGGCGACGCCTTCTTCGGTTTTCAGATTGATGACGGGACGCACGTGCAGGCATCCGACGGAAGCGTGCGCGTAAATGCCCGCCGTGGTTTCATGGCGATGGACAATCGCGAGTAAGCGTTCGATGTAAGCGGCCAGTTTATCGGGATGAACCGCCGCGTCTTCGACAAACGAAATGGATTTTGCATCTCCGCGCATCGCTGTCGAGAGGCCGAGGGCCGCTTCGCGCAAGCTCCAGATTTTCGCTTGCGAGACTGGATCGGTTTCGGAAACAAAGGCATAGCCGAGTTTGCGCCCGCGAAGATCCTGTTCCAGCGCTTGCAAGCGTGGCGGCAAATCCTCCGCGCGATCGCCATGGAATTCCACGCACAGCGTTGCGGCCGGCTCGCCCGGAATAAATTTTTTGCGGATGGCGTCGAGCGCGCGATTTTGCCGCGTGCTATCGAGGATCGCGCGATCCATCATCTCGACCGCTGAAGGCAAGTGCGTCAAGATCGCGGGCGCGGAGGATAGCGCTTCGAGCAGGTCCGAAAAGGCGATGACCATAACCGCCTTCGCCCTAGGCAGGAGCACAAGATTCAACTTGGCTTCGAGCACGATTCCCAAAGTGCCTTCGGACCCGGCCATGAGCTTCGCCAAGTTCACCGGCTTGGACGGAGAAGTGAACTCATCCAGGTTATAGCCGCCAACGCGCCGCAGAATCTTGGGGAAGCGGTGCTTGACCTCGCCGGCATGTTCGGACGCGAGCCGCAGCACCGCGCTATAGCACGCGGCTTCCAGACTGCCGTCCGTTGGCACGGCGCCAACCTCGATGTTCCGAAAATGCGCGACGCTGCCATTGGACAAGAGAACGGTCTGTTCGAGCACGTGGTCGATCGTCTTGCCATAAAGCACGCTACGGGCGCCGCTGGAATTATTCGCCATCATCCCGCCGATGGTGGCGCGGCTGGCAGTCGAGATATCGGGAGCGAACCGCAAACCCAACGGCGCGAGCCGCGCGTTCAATTCGTCGAGTACGATGCCCGGCTCCACGCGCACCCAACGCTCTTCCGCATTCACTTCCAAGAGGCGGTTGTAATATTTCGAGGTGTCGATCTGAACGCCTTCGCCAATCGCCTGCCCCGCTTGCGATGTGCCGCCGCCTCGCATGGTAATCGGGCAGCGATACCGCCGGCAGATTTCGAGCGTATGGGCGATATCGGCGCGAATCTTCGGAATCACGACGCCGCGGGGTTCGATTTGATAGATGCTGGCGTCGGTAGAGTAGAGCGCGCGGGAAATTTTGTCGAAGCGTACTTCGCCCTCGATCCGGGCTTCGAGTTCGCGTTGTAGGGAAGGCCCAGGGTCTACTTGGATTAAGCTCACTGAATACTCTGAATGCACGCTAGTCCGTCGCGCAAGAGAGCGAGACCACGCGCGAGCGTTTCGCCGCCACTGGCGAAGGAGATGCGCAGCGTTCCTTCGCCGCCCGGCCCATAAGCCGATCCATGCGCGACCACCACGCCATGCTCGCGCATCAGCATCCGCCGAATGTCTTCCGACGGGATGCCAAAATCGCGCACATCCGCCATTGCGAAAAAGCCGCCTTCGGGCTGCAGGATGCGCACGCCGGGAATGCCGTGCAGCGCCGCCAACACCTGTTCGCGACGGCGCGCATACTCTTCGCGCATCTTTTCAACGCAATCCCGCGAGCCGGACAGGGCTTCCGCCGCGGCGTCCTGTATAAATGTGGACGGCCCGCGGCTCGATTGCTGCAACACCAAAAACATAGCCCCGATCAAGGGCGCGGGACCGGCGCAATAGCCCACGCGCCAACCCGTCATGGAATAAGTCTTGGAAAGGCTGTTGACCAGAATGGAGCGCTCGCGCAGTCCGGGTGCTATCGCCAGCGGCGAGATGTGCCGGTAGCCGCTAAACGTAATCGCTTCGTAAATCTCATCGCTGATGAGCGCGACATTGCGGCGCTCGCAAAATTTTGTAATGGCCGCGAGTTCCGTCCGGGAGAAAACCGTCCCGACGGGATTCCACGGCGTATTGAGCAACAACACTCGCGAGGCTGGCGACCATGCCGCTTCCAGCGCTTCCTCTCCAATTGCGAACCGGCCGTCCTCGATGCTCGACGCGACGCGTTTGATACTACCGCCGGCTAAACGGATCGGAGATTGATAGGCATCGTAGATGGGATCGGGAAGCAGCACCTCGCCGCCCGGTTCGAGAAGAGCCATCAACGCAGCATAGATTCCGAAGGTAGCGCCAGTGGTCGCGAGCAGCTCGGTCGCGGGGTCGAATTGCAAATCGTTATCGCGCTCGAGCTTTATGGCGATCGCTTCACGGAAGTTTTTCTCGCCTCGATTATCCGGGTATCCGGTGCGCCCGCGGGCCAGCGCGCGGTTACATGCTTCGACGATGTGAGGCGGAGTCGGAAGGTCCGGCTCACCGCGCATCAGCGAAACCAGATTCTTGCCTTGCGCCTCCAACTCGCGCATTTCCGCCAGAATCATGTTGACCGCAGTGGGCTTCAGCGTGCCAATACGGCTGGCACAAGACTCCGCCGTTGCTGGCATGAAAGCAGAATAGCAAAGAGACACGGAACGGTGAGACCTCGCAATACGCACGAGCCGCATTTTCCGTTTTTACGACGGCAAGTGGCGTCAAATTCATCACCACGGGTCAATCGACAATCCCGATTACCCGGCAAGAGCGGCGCTGGCGGCCAAGCAAGCGGACGCACTTGCCGGTGTTGTTGCCGAGCGAAAATGTCCCTAACTGCAGAGCGATTCTGTCACCCTCGCACCGTAGCCGAGGCATCGGTTCTGTCGCACTGACCTCAAGCGATTGTCTAGCTTGCGGTTGCACCCGCTTTCTCTGGGGAAGCTCTTTCCATCCACAATGCGAACGCTCTCGCGGCGGCTAACTCGCCACCGGCACTTGTTCCACAATCTCGATATCGAATCCCTCCAGCGCGACCACCTTTCGCGGATGATTCGTCAGCAGCCGTATCGTATGCAGACCTAAATCCGATAATATTTGAGCGCCGATTCCGTATTCGTGCTGCAATTGCGTCGTTCCCAAGCCCGAATTCCCGTTTCGCCCAAGCCCGCTTTCATGCCGCAACCCCGGTCCCGTCTGATGTAGATAGACCAGCACTCCCGCGCCCTCTTCGGAGATCTTGCGCAGCGACTCGCGCACCATCGTCCGGCAATCGCAGCGTGTCGATCCGAACACGTCCCCATAAACGCAATGCGAATGCATCCGCACCAGAACTCCCTCGCGCCCGGCAATCTCGCCGCGAACCAGGGCCAAATGCGACTCCGGTTCCACGTCGCTCGCGTAAGCGATGGTGCGGAACTCGCCGAATTCCGTCTGGATTTTGCCTTCCGCGCGACGGTGAATGTAGCGCTCGTGACGCAGGCGGTACCGGATGAGATCGGCCACGGACGCCATCTTCAAATCGTGCCGGCGGCAAAATTCTTCCAGTTGCGGAACGCGCGCCATCGTGCCGTCCTCGTTCATGATTTCGCAAATCACGCCAGCCGGCGCGCATCCGGCAAGCCGCGCCAAATCCACCGAGGCTTCTGTTTGCCCGGCGCGCAATAGCACGCCTCCATCCTTGGCGCGCAAGGGAAACACATGTCCCGGCCGCGCCAAATCGTCAGGCTGCGTGGCTGAATCTATCGCGGCGAGTATCGTTTTGGTGCGGTCCGAGGCCGAAATTCCCGTCGTCACCCCTGACTTCGCGTCGATCGACTCGCAAAAAGCCGTTCCAAAGTTTGATGTATTATGAGGGGACATCAAAGGCAATCGCAGCGCGTCGCACCGTTCCGCCGTCAACGCCAGGCAGATCAAGCCGCGCCCGTGTGTGGCCATGAAGTTGATAATTTCCGGAGTGACAGCCTCCGCGGCAATCGTCAAATCGCCTTCATTCTCGCGATCCTCGTCGTCCACTACGATGAGCATCCGCCCGGCGCGGATCTCCTCGATAGCTTCCGGTATCGGCACGAATGGCATATTCTAGACTTTCACTATAACCTTACCCATGGACGAAGAACGTCAGGAACGCATTCGCTATTACGGCTTCGCCGCGTTCGTCGGCATCCTGCTGCTGCTTAATTGGCTTGGCATCTTCAAGACGATTCTCGGCATCGATACCGCCGTCGTTATCACGCTGCTCGCTGGTTACAAAACCTTCTATAACTCGATTTCGGCGCTGCTCGAAAAGCGCATTTCGGCCGATGTCGCGCTCTGCGTCGCGGTGATTGCGGCGCTCGCGGTTGGCGAATACCTTGCCGCCGCCGAGGCGATGTTCATCATCCTGGTGGGCGAAGGGCTCGAGTCCTACGCCGCTGGAAGAACGGCTACCGCGATCCGCCGTTTTGTCGAGCAGTTGCCGCGCCGCGCTCGCGTTTTGCGCGACGGACGGGAAGAAGAGATCGACGCCGCTTCTTTGATTCCCGGCGATTTGATCGCGGTCCGCGCCGGTGAACGCATCGCCGCGGATGGCGCCATCGACCAGGGAATCTCGAGCATCGACGAGAGTTCCATTACCGGCGAGCCACTGCCGCGCGATAAACAGCCGGGCGATGAAGTTTTTTCGGGCACTCTCAACGGCAACGGCCTGCTGCGCGTGCGCGTCACGCGAGCGGGCTCCGATACTACTCTCGCGCGCGTGATTGGCTTGGTGGAAGAGGCGCAACTGAAGCGCGCGCCGGTCGAGCGGCGGGCCGACCGCTACGCCAAATACTTTCTGCCGGCACTTTTGCTTTCCGCCGCGCTCACGTTTTATTTCACGCGCGATTGGCTGCGAACGGTCGCGGTCTTGATAGTGGCGTGTCCCTGCGCGCTGATATTGGCAACACCAACCGCGATGGTTGCGGCTATCGGAGGTCTGGCGCGGCGCGGCATTCTGGTGCGCGGCGCGGCGGTTCTCGAAAACGCAGCCAAAATCGATACTGTCGTCTTCGATAAGACCGGGACCATCACCGAAGGGCAGTTCGAAATTATCAAAATCATCGCGCTCGATCGCGACGAGAACGATCTGTTGTCTCTTGCGGCGGCGGCGGAGCGCGGTTCGGATCATACTCTCGCCAAGGTGATCGTGGCCGAGGCCGCGCGGCGGCAGCTTGCCACGCCTGAGCCGGAAGACGCCCGAGTCCTGCCGGGCCGCGGCGCGGAATGCACCCTGTCGGGCCGCTCCATTCGCGTCGGCAATGCCGCGTTTCTGTCCGAAGCGGGCGTGCGGCATACCGAACATCTGCTTGAAGAGGCGGATCGAATTGGCGCCACGGCCATTCTGGTCGCGGATGGAGACCGTCTCGCGGGTGCGATTCTCCTGCGAGACCGGATTCGCGAAGGAATGCGCGAAGCATCTGAAGGACTGGACAAGCTCGGCATCACTCATAAATTGATGCTCACGGGTGACCGCCGCCGCGCCGCCGAGGCAATTGCGCGCGAAGCCGGCATCCCGAACGTGGAAGCGGAACTGCTTCCCGAACAGAAGCTCGACCGCATTCGCCAGCTTACTTCGCAAGGGCGGTTTGTCGCGATGATCGGCGACGGCATCAACGACGCCCCGGCTCTCGCGGCGGCCGGCGTGGGCATCGCCGTTGCCGGAGCGAGCGACATCACCGCTGAAGCCGCCGACGTGGTGTATCTGCCGCGTTCACTCGAAAAATTGCCGAAGCTGTTTGAAGTTAGCCAGCGCGCTGTCGCGACGGCTTGGCAGAACATCATCCTGTTCGCGGGCGTATTGAATGTGGCCGCGGTAATCCTAGCCGCCACCGGAAAGCTCGGCCCAATTGGCGCGGCTCTTACCCATCAGCTATCTTCTTTTTTCGTAATGATGAATTCGCTGCGGCTACTGCGGATCGAGCGCGGATCGAGTTCTGGCCCGCTCGCGGGTTCGCGCCTTTCCCGAGGCATGGCGCGAGCGGTGTCCCGGACGCCGTTGCCGCAGGCGTGGGA
>JALYXS010000286.1 GCA_030946965.1 Acidobacteriota bacterium | reverse complement strand
ATGTTCGAAGTAAACGCGGATGGACACGTTTTTGGCGCCCCGAAAGACGCATTTTTCAAATCCGGAGCGGGTGGTTCGGCAATTTATGTGGCGCCCTCGCTCGATATGGTTGTTTACAAAATGTCGGGCAACGATGCACAGTTCGATCCGGAGTTGACAGGACTTAAGACGACTTACGACTACGATCGCTCCCGCGACAATTGGAAACCTCGCCCTCACGACCAATTTCACGACGGACCCGTCGGGGGAGACGACGGTGTCAGGCGCCTACTCGACATGGTCGTCAGCGCTGTCCTGGATGAAAAAATCAGGTAGATTATAGTAGTCGCATCGGTTTTTCATCGCGGCTACAAGGCGCTATCACATGTCCGACCGGGTTCGTTGGGTTTCGTTGCTGGCCATTCTGTTTTCCGTACCCGCGCTGCCGGCATCCGCACCTGATCCAGCGAAATCCAAATTGTGGTCGCTTCAATCCGTAGTTCGGCCCGAAGTTCCGGTAGGTGTCACAAAGCCGGACAATCCCATCGACGCATTTATCGCGGCGAAGTACCGGGAGAAAGGTCTTTACGCGGCAGGTCCCGCCGACAAGTTAACCCTGTTGCGTCGTCTTTCTTTCGATCTGACCGGAATCCCCCCGACTCCCGCCGAACAAGATGCTTTCATTCAGGACCAGTCTCCCGGCGGCTATCAAAAAGTGGTGGACCGTCTTCTCGCGGACAAACAGCACGGCGTCCGATGGGCCCGGCACTGGCTTGACGTGCTCCGCTACGCCGATTTGGACGGGCTCGATGGTTCCGTAATGCCCGCCGCTTCCGGCATCTACTTGTGGCGCGATTGGGTCATCTCGGCGCTGAATCGCGACATGCCGTACGACCAGTTCGTCAGAGCGCAAATTCTTGGCAGCCGCTATAAAGAGCACGTCTCGGTGAGCGCGGGGGGACGCCGGACCAAAATGGAAGGTAGCCCCGAGGACCAGTTCGCGCTCGGCTTTCTTGCCCGCTCGGCAATCACCCGAAACGATAAAGATCACGATATTTCTCTCTCCGCGGTCGACACGATATCGACTGCGTTCATGGGAATGACCGTAGGCTGCGCAAAATGCCACGACCACAAATTCGATCCCATCAAGCAGACCGGCTTCTACGCCATGAAGGCGATTTTCGACCCCCTTGTGTTGCGGAAAGTTGTGCTCGCAACTCCTGCGGAGATCTTTGAGAACAGCCGGAAAATTGAGGCATATAACGAGAAAAAGCGTCCACTTGAGGATGCAATCGATCTTCTGATCGCTCCGTACCGGACCAAGTTGTACGAAGAGCGCGTCGCGATGCTTACAGCCGATATTCAGGCGATAATCCGCAAACCGGAAAGGAAGCGGACGGTAGCCGAGCAGAAAATTGCCGACGATTACTTTCCCGTTCTACGGATCGATCCTCCCAAAATTAAAGAGATCATGCCGCTGGAGGAGTCGGCGAAGTACACTGCGCTGCTGAAGCAGGCGGGCGCATTGGTGCGTCCTCCCGAACTCGCGACGTTTCTCACGGTGGAAGAAGATAGCGCGTTATTGAAAGACAAGAACTACGTGCTTACCAGCGGAGATCCCGCCCGCCCCGAAAAGGATAAGCCCGTCGAACCGGGATTGCCGTTCCAGACGGAACCGTTAGATTTCCGAGACGGGCGGCGGGAGGGGTTTGTCGATTGGCTTACGGCAAATGATAATCCTCTCTTCGCTCGTGTTGCCGTGAACCGGATCTGGCAATGGCACTTTGGCGAAGGCCTGCAGCGCGTGTCGAGCGATTTCGGGTTGCTTGGCGGCAAACCTTCCAACCCGAAACTGCTGGATTACCTTGCGGCGGAGTTCGTGGCGCACGGATACGACATGAAGTGGCTGCATCGATTGATCGTTACGTCGGATACTTATAAGCTCTCAACCAGAGGCGAGCGCGGTCACTTGGCCAACAACCGCAAAGTCGATCCAAATAACACATACCTCTGGCGCGCCCGCCTGAAAAGGCTGGAAGCGGAGCCGATTTGGGATGAGATCCTATACGCCGCCGGAGACCTCGACCTAGCCGTGGGTGGTAAGTCGTTCCAGATGAAGACGCACGACGCGAAGCAGAGTCTATTTGTGCCTCGCGGCGACACCTTCGATTCCCGTGCCAACCGCCGGGGAATCTATATGGCGCGCGGATTTATTCCAAGCACGGACGTTATGGCGAATTTTCTGCTCTCATTCGATGTCGACGACGGCCGGGCGCCGTGTCCGATTCGCGGGCAAACCGTTTCAGCGCCGCAAGCTCTCTTCACAATGAACGACAAGTTCGTCGAGGCCGAGTCGGCGAAGTTCGCGGAACGGATGCTGCAAGAAAGCTCGGGCGACCTAAGATTGGCTGTCGACCTGGCGTATCGGACGACCCTGGGGAGGCCGCCGGCCAGTTCAGAACTCGACCGCGCTCTGACCTACGTCGACGGAAAACCCGATCGCTTAAAAGGGCTCGCGTGGCTGCTCTTCAATCTCGATGAGTTCATTTACGTGAAATAGCAATGACCAGCCTAAAAACGCTCTATCCGTGCGGCAGAATTGCCCGGCGCCGATTCCTGGTACAGGCGGCCGCGGGGTTTCTTGGATCGGCCGTTGGCGCGCTCTGGGCCGACGACGGCAAGATGCCCGATTCGCGTTTGCCCGGCACGCCCCGTGCCAAGTCGGTAATCTACCTGTTCATGTGCGGAGGGGTCAGTCACATCGATACCTTCGATCCCAAAGACAATAAGTACGCCGGCAAGATCATGGATGCAATTGGATTCGGCGATAACAACGCCCCGATGAAGCGTCCGGTGATTCCTTGTCTGCGCACTTTTGAGCGATACGGCAAATCCGGCATTCCGGTTTCGGACTGGTTTCCGAATGTCGGCGGCGTCATTGACGACGTCGCGGTGGTTCGCTCCATGTACTGTCATCAGACGAATCATTTCCCCGCGGTACTTGAGCATGCCACGGGCAAGCCGCTGCGGCAGTTCGACCATCCTTGTCTCGGTAGTTGGGTTAATTATGCCTTAGGAAGCGCCAACAAGAATCTACCCGCTTTCGTAAACATCGGCCGGCCATCTTCGCCGGTTCAATTGACCGGAGGTTATCTCGGGGCGTCTTACTCAGCGACGCCGTTCCAACCGGGTGACACGCCGATTCCGGACTTGCTCCCGCCGCTTAGTTCGAATGCCGGGGAGCGCGATCTCAAAATGCATGTTCTTGAAAATATGAACAAGCAATTTCGGGAGGACTACGCGACGGAGAGTGAGATCGCGGCACGCGTCAAGGCTTACGAACTTGCGGCTAACATGATGCTGAAGGCGCCGGATATCGTGAATTTTGCCAGTGAACCTCAACGGGTTAAAGATCTCTATGGGATCGGCGAAAAAGCTACGGACGATTTTGGGAGCCAGTTACTATTAGCACGGAGGCTCGTCGAGAATGGCGTTCGTTTTGTCCAGATATGTCATGCGGGCGGGGGCAATGGCGCATGGGACGCTCATGGAGACATGAAGACTCATGAGCCACTCTGCCGCTCTGTCGATAAGCCGATTGCCGGTCTTTTGACTGACCTGAAACAGCGCGGCATGTTGGATGACACTCTGGTCGTCTTTACGAGTGAGTTTGGACGTACTCCCTGGTCGCAAAACACAACCGGCCGCGATCACAATGCGAAGGGATTCACGACGCTACTCTCAGGCGGCGGAGTGAAGGGTGGCATTGTCGAGGGATCGACCGATGAGGTAGGGTATCAGGCCGTGGAGAGCCCTCACTATATCAGCGATCTACAGGCGACCATCCTGCGTCAGATGGGTCTTGACTACAAGAAGATGGACTTTATCTTGAATGGGCGGCCGTTCCACTTAGTGGAAGAAGGAACCGGGCCGATCGTGAGCATCCTAAAGTCCTAGACCCGGTTTACAAGGCCCTTCTCGATCGGGCACCGCTTTCCCTCACGGGAAACGCCGCTGTTGTTTTCTTCAGGATTGGGATAGAATCTCAAGTTAAGTTCAAGGGGAGATTTGACATGAAATCTGTTTCCATCCGTCTGGCGCTTGCCATATTGGCCTTTTCCTCGATAGCGCCGCTACAGGCACAAAACGCGAACGCGACCATCAAGGGTACAGTTACCGATCCCAGCGGAGCCGCTGTCGCCGGCGCCGCCGTCGAATTAATCAACATTGGTACCGGCGAGCACCGCCGGGCTACCAGTTCGAGTTCGGGCAGCTACGATTTCACCGCGCTTCCGCCTGGCGAGTACAGTGTCAAAGCCACGGCTTCGGGTTTTTCGGAATGGTCGGGCAGGCTGACGCTTCGTGTTTCTCAGGAAGCCGCGGTCAATCCGAGTTTGACGACCGCGTCGGTCTCAACTTCGGTCAACGTCACTGACGTCACGCCGGTAATCACGACGGAACAGTCGTCGTTATCGGACGTGAAAGAAGCAACTCGAATCGAATCGCTGCCTCTGCAATCGAGGAACTTCCTGAACATCCTGAATTTCACTCCGGGCGTCGTTTCGAATAACTTTGCCGGACAGGGTCAAGGCTACACGCGCGTGAATGGAATTCCCGGCGGGTCGATCGATTATCTGGTAGATGGCATGACGGCATCCGAACTCTACACCAACGAACTACAGCGCCTGCCGCAAGCTCTACCCACGATTCAAGAGTTGAAAGTCAGCACGTCGAACGCGAATGCCGAGTACAGCCGGGCGGGCATGGTGGAAGTAGTCACTAAGAGCGGCACCAACCAGTTTCATGGCCAGCTTTTCGAACTGAATCAAAGCGATGCGCTGGCGGCGAAGAGCTTCCATCAGCAGTTCGTCAGCCACTTGGTGCGCAACGAATACGGCGGCAATCTTGCGGGCCCGGTGTGGTTTCCTAAGCTATATGACGGCCGGGACAAGACATTCTTTTTCTTCGACGCCGAAGGCATCAAACAGCGCAACGCCGCCTCGGAAAGCTATATCGTGCCGCAGGCGAACTGGAAGAAAGGGGATTTCTCGAACTACACGGACGACTCGGGCAACCTTATTAAGATCTACGATCCGCTGACTACCAAATTCGACCCCGCAACCAAGAGCTACGTGCGCACGCAGTTTCCGGGAAACATTATTCCGCAGAACCGGCTAAACCCCGCGGGCGTTAAGGTCGCGAGCTACGTGCCGAATCCGAATATTAACATCCCGTACTATGACGGCCAGAATTATCAGAATCCGAACGCGACCGGCAAGGACGACCGCACCCTCATCACGGCGAAGATCGACCAGGTACTGGGCGCCAACCGGCTCTCCGGCCGCTACACCTACACGGATGAGAATAACTTCGGGCCGAAGTATTTCCTGAATCCCAATGTCCGTTTGCTGGGGGGCCATAACGCAGCGATCTCGTTCACGGAGCTCATCAAGCCCAATTTGATTAATGAGATTCGCGGGGGCGTACAGCGTTTCCATGCGTATCGCGGACCGCAGCCCATTAACCCGCCGATCACTCAGACGCTCGGATTGCCCACGTACCCGGGTTCGATCGCGTGGCCCGGAATCTCTTTCCCCGATTACTGGACTTCGTCGGGCCAATTCGACGGCATCGATCGCGACAACCCGCAGGATGCTCCCAATCTCACGATGACCGCATCGGACAACCTGTCCTGGAACCACGGAAAGCATGAGGTGAAGTTCGGCTTCTTCTACCAGCGAAGCAACGTCAACACGTTCGAGACCGGGCAGCCGGGCGGCGACTACGGTTTTTCCGGCAGCTTCACCGGGCTGATGGACCCCGTGGCGGCCGCGATGGGCACCTTGAACTCACAGGTACCGAACACGGGCGCGGGCCTCGCCGACATGCTGCTGGGTTATGTCGATTTCGCCGGTCTGAACCAGTACCCGCGCTTTTACACCCGCCAGAGCGACTATGCCGGATACGTGCAAGACAACTGGAAAGTAAACCGGCGTCTGACCGTCAATGCCGGACTTCGCTATGAGTACTGGACGCCCTTCCGCGACAAGCGCAACCAAGCCTCGACACTCGATCTGAATGCCGCCGGCGGCCCGGTGGTGGTGTATGCCGGTAGTGGGCCGATTACCAGCCAGGGGTTTCCGCAAGACGTCGTGGATGCCTACACCCGGGCCGGATTGCGCTTTGAATCGGCCAAGCAGGCTGGATTGCCGAATAGTCTGTGGAACATGCAGAAGAACAACTTCGCCCCACGCATGGGAGCCGCGTTTCAACTGGACGACAACACGGTGATTCGCGGGGCCTATGGCATTTACGATTGGGTGATGCCGCTGGTGCAGTATCACCAGAACACGCGCCGCAATCCGCCGTTCAGCTACAGCTATCAGAGTCTGGTGGACAACAACGATGCGACGGCCGCGGAACTGGTGTTCCCCGTGGGTCCTAGCACCTACGCCAATCAGTCGCCAAATGCCCGCATATTTGGAAGCAACTTCATCACGCCGAGCGCGCTATCGATCTCGAAGGGTGGCGGGTGGGCGATTCTGCCGTGGGACACGAACTACAAGACGCAGATGGCGCAGGAGTGGAACTTCACCCTTGAACGCCGGTTGCCATATCTGCTGGGCGCTCGCGTTTCCTATGTCGGCACCCATGCGAGCAATCAAATTGATTACGATCCGATCAACGCGCCCGCTCCCCGGGAACTTAGCGCGCCCGGCGCCACCACGCCGCAACGCCGGTTATATCCGGATTTCGCCAGCTCCAGCACGGGCGCGATGGACTTGCTGCGTTATATCGGCTACTCGAACTCCCATCAGTTTCAGACCGAGTTGAAGCGGAATTACTCGAACGGAATTGTGCTGCAGGCTTTCTACACGTTCCAGAGAACGCTCACTACGGCGGAAGGAGCGAACAACTCGTTCGGCGGATTGGAATTATTGCCGGCGGCGCTGACGGGTAACGCGCCCACGTCGCAGCGGCTGCGCGCCATCTACGCGGACGACAGCGGACTGCCGCGGCACAATTTGAGCTTCAACTTCAACTATGAGTTGCCGTTCGGCAAAGGCAAGACTTTCCTGAGCAATAGCAACGGCGTGGTCAGCCGGCTGGTCTCTGGCTGGAATTCCAGTATGTTCTATTACTGGCGGAGCGGCTTGTTCTTCTCGCCGTACTACAACGCGCGCGGATCGAACACGATTTTGGCTCCAGGCAAGACGGGGATTCTGCCGAGCAGCCAGCGCCAAGCGGCCAACTGGTTCGATGCCAGCGTGCAACGCGCGGATCTGGGGCAACCCTACGCCGGCCAGACTTTCATCCGCCGCGCCAATCTGCTAGACGGTGACTTCCTGAACAACATTCCGAGGAATTACATGACCGGGCCGGGCTTCTATAACATCGACAGCTCGTTCTATAAGGTGACGCGGCTCAACGAACATGCATCGCTGCGCATTGAAGCGCAGATTTTCAATCTGCTGAATCACAAGAATTTCGGAATGCCGAACAGCGCGGGCGTGATCAACGCAGGCGTTGGACCGCCGCGCATCGTGCAGTTCCAGGGACGGATTGACTTCTAGCGATCCTCGGATGATCAAAAAATTAGGCGTCCTCTCCGGCATCGCAAGCGCGTTGCTGGCGGGCGATATTGTCTTGCCATCTACCGCGCTGGAGCGCGATTCCGCGATTGCCGCCAAGTACCACATGGCATCGGCAGTCACTGGCCCCGGGCGATTGTCGCTTCACTGGACCGACGTGTTGGGCCGTGTGGTCGAGGACCGCGCCATCCCGTTCGAGTTGACGGATGAGATGGAAATTCATTTTCCGCTCGATATCCGCCGTGCCGTGGCGATGAAGAATCACCTCCAGGTACACGTCTCCATTCAGGGAAAGAATCAGAAGGGCGCGGCGGACATTCGTGAAGAAGATGCGGTGATCGATTTCGTCGCGATGCCAAAGGATCGCGGATGGCACGATTACCAGATCATAATGTGGCAGCCGTATCCCAAGGACGACTATCCGGTGCTGCGGAGCCTTGGCATTACGGGAGGCCAGTACAACGGACGGGCGGGCGGGATGCCCGAAGCTCTGATCGATAACGACATGCGCTGGTATTCAGAAAATATCGGCACGGATTATTATTCCGAGTATCATCGTTTTCGCCCGGACCGCATTCAGCACTGGTCGTTTCTACAGGCGAAAGAACTGTATCGGAAAGATCCCGCCGGCAAAGAAGCGTTCAAGAGGCATCCCAGCTTTTGGGACCCGTGGTGGCGCGCGCGGATTCAGGACCGGTTGATCGAAACGGTGAAGCGGAACTCGCCTTACCGGCCCTTCTTCTACAGCCTGGCCGACGAGAGCGGTATTGCGGATCTCGCGGCGTTTTGGGATTTCGATTTCTCGGATCAATCGCTGGTGCCGATGCGGCGCTGGCTGCAGGATCGATACACGACTCTCGCGGCGCTGAACCTGGAATGGGGATCTTCGTTCACGACGTGGGATTTGGTAACACCCCCCACCACGCATGAGGCCATGCAGCGCAAAGACGATAATTTCGCGGCTTGGGCCGATTTTAAAGACTGGATGGATTTCACGTTTGCCGACGCTCTGTTGATGGGC
>JALYXS010000248.1 GCA_030946965.1 Acidobacteriota bacterium | reverse complement strand
GCTAGGAATTCCGTTCAGCTTGATCGTGCTCTGGTTCATTTTCAACCACGCCTGCGCGCGCTAGCTCGCGCTTCTGATTTAGTGAGCTGCGGGCAGTGAGTCCAGCGGGCTCGCCCCTGCGCGTGGTTGCCATCGGAGGCGGCACTGGGCTCTCCGCCCTGCTGCACGGTCTCAAGCGGTACGCGAATTCGCCGGACCGCATGGAAATTACGGCCGTGGTCACGGTGACCGATGACGGCGGCAGCTCCGGCCGGCTTCGCCGCGACTTCGACGTGCTGCCGCCAGGTGACATTCGGAACTGCATGGTCGCCCTGTCGCAGGATGAAGCCCTGCTCTCGAAACTTTTTCAATACCGTTTCGAAAGCGGTCACGGCCTCAAGGGCCATAGCTTCGGCAATCTATTCCTAACTGCGCTAACGCACATCACCGGCGATTTCGCGGCCGCGGTCAAGCATTCGTCTGAAGTAATGGCTAGCATGGGACGCATTTTCCCGGCGACGAAAGTGAACGTCGTTCTAGAGGCCGTGTTGGAAGATGGCACGCTGGTTAGCGGGGAGACCAAAATCAGCAAGAGCCGGAGCCGGATCGCGCAGGTCCGGCTGCTTCCGCGGCGGTGCAAGCCGCTGCCTGAAACGCTCGAAGCGATTGCCAGCGCCGATCTGATTACGCTCGGCCCCGGATCATTGTTCACCAGCGTGATCCCGAACCTCCTGGTCTCGGGAATCGCGGCGGCGATCCGGAAATCGCCAGCCGTGAAGGCGTGCTATGTGAACCTTATGTGGCAACCGGGCGAGACCAATGAATTCCGCGCTTCGGACCATCTGCGCTTGATTCAACAGCACGCGCGCGGCAAACTGATCGATTATGCCGTGCTGAACACCGGGCCGATCAAACCGTCGCTGCGAAAACGGTATGCGCGCGAACAAGCGCAGCCGGTCGAAAACGACGTGGAACGTATCGCCGAAATGAAGATCGAAGTGGTGGAAGCGAATCTAGTGGCCGGCTCGGAAAGGGTGAGACACGACTCGGCGGCGATCGCTGAAATTGCGCTACGCCTGGCGCGCGAAGGGCGGCGCAGGCGTCAAGGAGAATCGATTGAATAACGGCGTTACGGTAGTGATCCTGGCCGCGGGTTTGGGGACGCGCATGCGGTCGCGGCAAGCCAAGGTGCTGCATCGGGCGGGCGGGCAGACGTTGCTCGATCACGCGATCGACAACGCGCTCGCCATCGCCACCCCCGAGCGGATCTTTGTCGTGGTGGGCTATCAGGCGGCCGAGGTGCGGCAATCCGCCGAAGCGCGCGGCGTGCGGTTCATCCTTCAAGCGGAGCAGCGCGGCACGGGACACGCGCTGATGTGCGGGCAGAGCGAATTGCAAGACCTCGGTGGATTGCTCGTGGTGTTTTATGGCGATTGCCCGCTGATTCCGGCATCGACGCTGCGAGAACTTGTATCTTTCGATCGGAATCCGGAATCCGCGGCAACGATGGCAACCACGATGCTGCCCGACCCGGCGGGCTACGGACGGATTATCCGGGACGCGAAAGGCAACGTGCAATCGATCGTCGAGCAGAAGGCGGGGACGCCCGAGCAGCTTACGGTTCGGGAAGTGAATCCCGGCATCTACTGCTTCCGCGCCGGTCCTTTCTGGAAGCACGTGGGAGAAATTCAGCCCAACAACGCAGCCCACGAATACTATCTGACCGATATGATCGAGATCCTGATTCGGGCCGGATATTCCGTGCAGGCGATGCCCGTGGCGGAGTGGGCCGATTTGCTCGGGATCAACAATCGCGTGGAACTGGCCGCGGCCGATCGCGTGTTGCGCGAGCGGAAAGCGCGCGAGCTGATGCTCGATGGCGTCACCATCGAGAAGCCGGAAACCGTGATGGTGGATAAGCGCGTGCGCGTCGGAATGGATACCGTGATCGGACCTTTCGCGCAATTGCTGGGCGATACGGTAATCGGGGAAGGCTGCCGCATCGGCGCGTGCTCGATCGTTTCCGATTCCGAGTTGGGCGACGACGTAGAGATTGGCGCGTACACGATTATCGGAACGTCGAGGCTCGCCAAAGGCGCTCACGCGGGACCGTTTTCGCGGCTGCGGATGGAGAACTCCATCGGCGAGGGCGCGCACATCGGGAATTTCGTTGAACTCAAGAAGGCTACGATCGGAGCCGGGGCGAAGGCGATGCATCTGGCGTACCTTGGCGATGCGACGATTGGGGCGGGGACGAACATTGGCGC
>JALYXS010000235.1 GCA_030946965.1 Acidobacteriota bacterium | reverse complement strand
CGTACTTGCGGTGGTCGAAGAACATGCCCTGGAACAATTGCGTGGCGGTATCGACGGTCGGCGGATCGCCCGGGCGCAGCTTGCGGTAAATCTCGATCAGCGAATCTTTTTCGGTCTTGACCGGGTCCTTGCGCAGCGTCGAGGAGATGACCGTTCCCACTTCGTCGCGCTCGGGGAAGAAGACCTCGAAGCTTTCCATGCCGGATTCGCTCAAGCGTCCCGCGATGGTGGTGGTCAGCTCATGGTTCGCATCGACCATGACTTCGCCGGTTTCCATATCGACGACATCGGCCGCGATATAGGCGCCTTCCAGATCGTTCGGCGCAACTTCCACCTGCGTGATTTTCGCCTTCTGGATTTCCTTCATTAAGGAAGGCGTGATCTTCTTGCCCTGACCGACAACGGTATCGCCGCTCCTCGCCAAGATCGCGTGCGAAAGCTTGAGGCCGATCAGGCTGTCGTCCACGCTCCAATAAAACTTGCTGTCTTTGATATTGATTTTGGTGATGCGATAGAACGTGCGAAGAATTTGTTCGTCGGTCTTGAGACCGAGGGCGCGTAAAAAAACGGAGCCATAGAATTTCCGTTTCCGGTCGATACGAACATAGAGGAGGTTCTTGATATCGTATTCGAACTCGACCCAGCTCCCGCGATACGGAATAATCTTGCCGAGAAAATAGCCTTGCGCCGGAACGCGCTCGAAGAACACGCCGGGCGAACGATGCAACTGCGAAACGATGACACGCTCGGTGCCATTGATAATGAACGTGCCATTATCCGTCATCAGCGGGATTTCGCCGAAGAAGACTTCCTGTTCCTTAATGTCGCGAACGCTCTTGACGCCCGTGTCGGGATCTTTCGAGTACACCGTAAGGCGGATGGTCACTTTCAGCGGAGCCGCATATGTCATGCCGCGCTCCTGGCACTCGACCATGTCGTATTTCAGTTGCAAGCCCACCGGATCGCCGCACTTGTTGCAGAAGGTGACAACGTTCTTGTTAAAGGTGCCGCACTTATGGCAGAGTACGTCGCCCGAATGAAACGGATCGGTTTTGATGGTCGCGCCGCACGCCGGATTGCGGCAAGTGGAGCGGAGGTGGTGCAAGCCTTTCAGGTTGCCGCACTTGCACTCCCAGTTGCCGATCGAGTAATCGACGAATTCCAACTGGCTGACGCCGCGGAAATCGGAAATCGGAAAAACGGAATTGAAAACAGTCTGCAGGCCGGCGTCTTCGCGCTCGTTCGGCAGCAAGTCCATTTGCAGAAATCGCTCATAGGACTTTTTCTGAACCTCGATCAAATTCGGAATCGGGATCGAGGTTTTGATTTTAGAAAAATCCACTCGTTCGGGAGCGGCGCCATATGTCAAATTGTTCATCTGTTTAATAAACTCCTGAGGGCCACTGCACGCGGCGGGCGCAAAACCCGCCGTTTACGCCAACAAAAAAATTGACGGGCCTTGCGGGGAACAACCCCGAAAGCCCGCCACACTGTTACAAAAGGAACGAAGGAACTGGCTGAAGACCGCAAAAGCTAGTTCGAGGGAGAGTGGCGGCCGAGTCTGGATAGGTACAGAAATAGCAGGTGAAATTTGGCGCAGGAACTCCCCACGCGCAGTTCCGCAAAAACTGCAATTTGATCGCCAAGATTCCAGATTCACAGTCGCCAATCCGGGTTTTAATCCGGTTGAAACTAACGCCAAGCTAAAAGTTTAACAAATGTAATGCCTTCCCGTCAATTCGACGGGAATAGCCATTGAAAAAACTGGAACTACTTGACTTCGATGGATGCGCCCGCGTCGACAAACTTCTTCTTGATTGTCTCCGCTTCTTCCTTGCTGACGCCTTCTTTGACGGGCTTCGGCGCGCCGTCAACCAAGTCTTTGGCTTCCTTCAAGCCAAGGCTGGTGACCTCGCGCACAGCCTTAATAACATTGATCTTGTTCGCGCCAGCCGCAGTCAGAACGACGGTGAATTCCGTCTTCTCTTCGACCACCGGAGCGGCCGCTGCGGGAGCGCCGCCCCCACCGCCCATCATCGGCGCGGCTGCCGCGGCCGAGACACCCAGCTTTTCTTCTAACGTCTTGACCAGCTGCGAAGCTTCGAGCAGCGTCAATCCTTGAATCTGTTCCGCAATTGCGTTTAAGTCTGCCATTTCAAAACTCCTTGATCTCTTTCCAGAAAGACTCGTTTAAGCCTGAAACTTGTTTTCCTTCACGCCCTGATCGATGACCACTGCCAAGTTCCGTCCCACGGCATTCATAGTCGTTACCAAACGCTGCGCGGGAGCGTTGATCAGGAACAACATCTTCGCGTAAATCTGCTCTTTCGAGGGCATGGTCGCGAGATCGTTGATCTCGCGAATGTCGATAACGCGGCCTTCGACTATTCCCGCTTTAAAGGTGAAAGTCGGATTAATTTTGGCATAAGCGACCAGAACCTTGGCGAGGGCCACCGGGTCTTCCGTCGTGAAGGCAATTGACGTCATCCCTTTTAGGTCTTTCAAAACGCCAGCCGAGGCACTTCCCTGGGAAGCCAGTTCAGCCAGATTGTTCTTCACCACTTGATACTTGCCGCCCGCGCCGCGAATGGTCTTGCGCAATTCGAAATCCTGGCTGACCTTCAGCTTTTCGTAACCGGTAACAAACAGGTTCTTCGAATTCTCGAGCTCTTTGCGCAGCGCTTCGAGATCCTTGATCTTGTCTTCTCTCTTTTTCATTTTGACAGTAGCCTTCGATGAAGTGAATCCGAATTAGGCGAGAGCGGCCTTGGCGCTCATCTCCGTAACATCGAGCGCCAGTCCGGGGCTCATGGTCGAGCACAAGGTCGCGCTCTGAACGTATTTGCCCTTCGCCGCCGCCGGCTTCGCTTTCAAAACCGCTTGAATCAAGGTGGTGGCGTTCTCGACAAGCTTGTCGGAAGAAAAGCTCATTTTGCCGATTGGCGCATGGATAATCCCGGTCTTATCGACGCGGAATTCCACCTTGCCCGCCTTCACTTCCCGCACCGCGCGCGCGACGTCCGGTGTAACGGTCCCAGTCTTGGGATTGGGCATCAGGCCGCGAGGACCTAGGATCTTGCCAAGCTTTCCAACCGAGCGCATCATGTCGGGCGTCGCGATCACGGCATCGTACTCCGTCCACGATTCCGACTGGATCTTGTTCACCATGTCTTCGCCGCCCACGAAATCGGCTCCGGCTTCCCGCGCTTCGTTTTGTTTATCGCCGCTCGCAATCACCAACACTTTTTT
Organism: Acidobacteriota bacterium; assembly: GCA_030946965.1. Lineage (GTDB taxonomy): Bacteria > Acidobacteriota > Terriglobia > Bryobacterales > Bryobacteraceae > JALYXS01. The sequence continues at coordinate 737 of JALYXS010000235.1, read as the reverse complement.
CGATTTCCCGAGTCCGTTCGGCATGATAACGGTGCCCCGAACCATCTGGTCCGCGTGTTTGGGATCCACACCCAAACGCAAATGCACCTCTACCGTTTCGTCGAACTTGGCGTATTTGATTTTTTGGAGCAGGGGCACGGCGTCGCCCAGAACGTAAGGGCGCTGTTCTACTTGTTTGGCGGCGGATTGATACTGTTTACCTGGTTTGTGAGCCATTTTCCCTCATTGGTCCGAACGGTTCGCGCGGGGCGCAAACCTCCCATTGAGCCTTTTTAGGGGACGTTCAAAAGATTAGCACAAGGAAAAAGAAGAGTGCAAGCGCCGTTTCGAAGCGGTGTTTCGAAAACGAAGTTTCGAGCTGGGGACCCGCGCCACTTCCGCCGCAGCCAACTCTCCCCCGGACAGAAGCTCTGGGGCGTCGCTCGGATATCGCACTCCAACTCCAAACGGAGTGAGTGCGTCCGTATCTCATGCGTTGCGGTAAATGTATGAAAAGCTATCACCGCGCGAAAACGGTCTTTGTCTCCGAGCAGGTGAACAGCCGCATCGAGGTCCCGATCGGCCATGCTCAGCGATTGCGTGACCAGATCTTGCTGAACCTCGTCAGGCTGCTTCATAAAGCACTCGTCCGTGCTTGTGCGCCGGGTAGGCGATACCGCCAATAATGTTCTTGGTTTCTTCAAACCGCTTAGTCGCGAGCACAACTACATCAAGCGGGTAGCCGATATCCCCAAGAG
>JALYXS010000184.1 GCA_030946965.1 Acidobacteriota bacterium | reverse complement strand
TTGCAGCAGCGTTGCGTGGAAATCGCGTATAGGGATCTCCTCGGCGGCCGCGCGGACGGAGAAATCGTCGGTCTCGCCGAACGTCGCGCCGGCCTTCGCGCCGCCTCCCGCCATCCACGCCACGAGTCCATATTGTGATCGCGCCCAGGTTTGTCGGTGGTTAGATTGTTGTCGAACGGCGTGCGGCCCATCTCCGACGCCCACACCACCAGCGTCGAATCCAGCAGCCCGCGCGATTTCAGATCGGCCAGCAACCCCGCAATCGGCTTATCGACCTCGCGGCAATGCACGGGCAGCCGCTCTTGAATGGCGCCGTGATCGTCCCATCGATCTCCGCCCGCCCCATGCAGCAGCTTTACCACCCGCACGCCGCGCTCGACCATCCTCCGCGCCATCAGGCATTGCTGCCCGAACGGCTCAGTTAGGGGGTCGTCTAATCCGTAAAGTTTTTTCGTGGCGTCGGATTCTTTACCCAGATCCACCAACTCGGGCGCTTTCGTCTGCATGCGGAAAGCCAGTTCGTACGACGCGATGCGCGCCTCCAACTCACCCGCGTTCGAGCGCTCCGCCGCGTGCTTCTCATTCACCCACTTAAGCAAATCGAGTTCGGAACGCTGTTGGGCGGCGGTCATATCCGGCCGCCGGTTCAAGTCCACAATCGGCGTGGCTCCGTTGCGGAACAGGGTACCTTGATACGCCGCCGGCAAAAACCCGTTGCCCCAAACGCCCGCGCCGCCGATGGTTGCGCCGCGGCGGTCGCCCATGACGACAAAACCGGGAAGGTCCTTATTTTCGCTGCCCAGTCCGTAGGTCAGCCAGGCGCCAATAGACGCACTGCCCGGAAACATGTTGCCGGTGAGCGTGTGGTAAACCGCCGGACCGTGATTGTTGTTATCCACTTTCAGGCCGTGGACGAAAGCCATATCGTCGACGCGCGTGGCGAGGTTCGGCAGCAGGCTCGACATCCATCGCCCGGACTCGCCATGCCGCTTAAAATCCCAGTAGGGCGGAATCACGCGATTCGGGGCGGCGGAAAATGTCGCGAGCTCACCGGTCGTGCGCCGCGCTTTCGGCATCTGTTGTCCCGCATACTTCAGCAGCGCGGGCTTGTATTCGAACGTATCCATCTGGCTCACGCCGCCTTCCATGAACAGGAAGATGCAGCTTTTTGCCTTGCAGGGGAGGTGCGGCGGCTTGGGCGCCATCGGGTTCGCGTCCGCTGCCTGGGCCGAATCGGCGGAGAGCAGGTCCATCAGCGCGAGTCCGCCCAGGCCGAGATAAGAGTCAAACAGCAGCTTCCTGCGAGTCACTTGTCGAGTCATCCGATACACCTCACTCAATCCACGTACAAAAATTCATTGGAGTTCAACAACACGCGGCACAGGCCATCGAGCGAGCCATTGAATTTCGAAAACGTCTGAAGCTCATCCTGTTTCGGCGGCCGGTTCAACACCAGTTCGAATAACTTCCGCCCTTGAGCGGCGCGATCCGCTCCCGCGTCTTTCTCGATTCGCTTGGCGAGATAACCGGCCTCTTCATGCAGCAAATCGCCATTCATCATCGATAGCGCTTGCAGTGGCGTGGTTGTGACATTGCGGCGATCGCAGGATTCGCTGAACGCGACTGCGTCGAACGACGCCATCATCGGCAGCGGAAGGGAGCGCCGTTGGAAGATGTAAACGGACCTGCGCCGCGCATCGGCCTCTTTCTCGTTTGGCTCCCACATCAGCCCGCCGGTGCGGCCGTAACGCGCAAAGTCCGCCAAATCGCCCGGCAGGGGAGGGAACACGCTGGGGCCGCCGCGCTCCGGATTCAACCGCCCGCTCACGTAGAGCACGCTGTCGCGAATCGCTTCGGCTTCTAACCTCTGCCGGTTGAAACGCCAGAGCAGACGGTTGTCCGGGTCTTTGGTGTTCTTAGCGAATAGCGGATTTTCGGAAGCCTCCTGGTAGGTGTTCGACAGCAGGATAAACTTCTGCATCGCCTTTACGTCCCAGCCGCTCTCAACAAATTTCACGGCCAGGTAGTCGAGCAGTTCCGGATGAGTGGGGCGTTCGCCGTTCTTACCGAAATCGCTCGGCGTGCGCACGATCCCGTAGCCGAAATGATGCTGCCACATGCGGTTGACGAACACGCGCGCGGTCAGCGAATTATCTTTGGATGCAATCCACTTCGCCAGCGTCAAGCGCCAGCCCCGAGTGGGGAACTGGCGATAGCGATCCGTTTCGATCGCGGCCGGATCGGAGTTGCCGGTGAGCGCGCTGAGGAATCCGGGCTCGACAGCTTCGGCGGGTTGCCGGTAATCGCCGCGCGTGAGAACGTGCGTTGCCGCGATATCCGGCCCGCTGGGGGGGCCCGGAACTTGCGTCACGCAGGGAACGCCCGGCTTCCAACGCTCGAGGCGCAGGCGGTAGACATCCAGCTTGGCCGCCAGTTCGCCATGCCGCGCTTTTTCCTCCGCCGTGAAAATGGAATCGCCCAAATACTTCGCGGTGGTTCCGGTGCGAACATCCTCTACCGTCAGGGCTTGAAATCGTCCGGCGGGATCGATATCGCCCTTGGTATACGCCGCTTTCAGCTTGACGAGAAGTTCTTTCTCGTTCGCATCGAGCGCCTGTTTCTCTTCCGTATCGCCGGTGCGGGTCGCGGCTTCCAAAAGGTCCGCGTGCCCATCCTCTTCATCTTCGGTAAAGATGCGCTGTTTTGGCAGTTTGAGTTCCAGGCGCAGGTCCGCCTTCTCGTACTCTTTCCCCTTGGCGCGATCGGATTTGCCGGCGATCAGTTTCTTCAGAAGCTGCGCTTCGAACTCATCCAGCTCTTTCTTTTCCGGGCCGCTCTTCAGGCGGTCTTCGTAGTCCTTGATCTTCGCGGCGGCTTCCGCGGCCAGCGCCTTGTCCTTATATGGAACCTCAATCGACCGGCCCGCTTCCGTCGTGGCAAAAAATGCCTGCATGCGATAAAAGTCGCGTTGCGGGATCGGATCGTATTTGTGATTGTGGCAGCGCGCGCATCCCACCGTGATGCCCAGGAAAATAGAGCTTGTCGCGGTAGTTACTTCGCTCAGGTAATTTTGCCGCACGTCGGCTGCAACCAGATTCGAACGGTCCCAGGGAGCGACGCGCAGGAAGGCCGTCGGAATCAGCTCTTGCTTATCCGGTTGAAAATTGTTGCGCGTCTTGCTCTGCTCGTCCGCCCCGGCGAGTTGCTGGATCACGAACCGGTTGTAAGGCATGTTGGAGTTGAACGCATTGATCACCCAATCGCGATAACGCCAGACATTGCCGATCGCGCCATCGCCTTCGAGCCCGCTGGTTTCGCCGTAGCGCGCGAGATCGAGCCAGTGGCGGCCCCACCGCTCGCCATAGCGCGGATCGGCCAGCAGCGTGCCCACGAGCTTCTCGTAGGCGGCGGGGGATTCGTCGGCGAGGAAGGCTTGCAATTCATCGGGAGACGGCGGCATTCCCACGAGGTCGAAATACACGCGGCGAGCGAGCACGCGCTTCGGTGCAGGGGGAGCGGGCTTCAGGCGGGCCGCTTCCAGCTTGCTCAGAACGAAATTATCGATGGAATTGCGCACCCATGCCGCATTGGCGACTTGTGGCGGAATCTGCTGGAGCGGCTTCTGATACGGCCATCGCCATTCGCTTACCGGCGTCGCGTCTTTCGATGGAGGCATGGCGCGAATCCAGTCTTCAATGCGCGCGAGATCGGAAGCGGGCAACTCACGCCCGATCGGCATGCGCGGAGCGATCTCGCCTTTGAGGAGCTTGATGAGCGGGCTGGTTTCGGGATGCCCCGCGATGACGGCGCGTCCGTGCTTACTGCCGCCGCCGATTATGGAATCGAGAGAAGCGACGGAAAATCCGCTGGTGTGGAGTTTTTCGGAATGGCAGTCGGCGCAGTTTTTTTGGAAGATTTCGAGGATGGGAGATGCGAAAACCTGAAGACCAAACAGGAGCGTTGCCAAAACCGCTTGTCGAATCACGTGGCGCACGCAAGAGTGCGTGCGCCACACGGCTTGAATCTGCATCCTTAAAATATTATCTTCAATCCCAGTTGGATTTGCCGGGGGCTGTTCTCCTGGCTGGTTACCACGCCGAATGCTGGCGTGTTTAGCACGGTTCCCGGGTTGCCGAACAGTGGCGTGTTCATCAGGTTGAACGCCTCGCCGCGGAACTGCGCCCCAATCCGTTCCGTTATCCGAAAGCTCTTGAAAATCGAGAAATCGATATTCTTCGCATTGTCGTTTCGCAACTGCGCCGTGCTCCGCGCCATATTGCCGAAGGTAAAATCCTTGGGCTGCAGGAATTGCGATGTATCGAACCACCGGTCAATCGTGCGTTTACTGCCCAGATCGGCGCTAATGCCCGTGGTGTCCGGCGTCTGTCCACCTCCAAAAGAGTTGCTGGTGTTTTGCGCCGTTGAGAAGCGTAGCGGCTGTCCTTCGGACAATGTCAGGATGCCGTTCATCTGCCATTGCCCCAGGAACGTGTCTACAAACCGGTTCCAATTGCCGCCAAACGCCTTGCCGCGTCCCACGGGCAATTCATACGTCACGTTCGAAACGAAACGGTGTGGCTGGTCATATGACGAGATGCTGTAATCGCACTTCCTGCAATACCAGTTCCGGATAGTCCCGGTGCCGTTCCACAACCCGTCTGCCCCATCGCTCATGGTTTTCGAAAAGGTGTAAGAAACCAACACGCTCAAACCCTTTGAGTAGCGCTTTTCAAAACGCGTTTGCAGGGCGTGGTAGTTGGAACTGCTCCAGGCCGCATTGGTCGCGCTCACGCCGTTCCACAGGGGATAGGGCCGCAGCAGTTGACCCTGCTGCACGGTCGGAAGCGCCAGCGCGCCCGCGGTGACGATTCCATAAAACGGGTTGGGAACCAATTGGAGCAGCGAATTGCCAAGCGCCAATTGTTCGGGCCGCAATTGATCGAGCTGCGACGTGAGCGCGAGATGCGTGCCGCGGTTGCCGGCGTACGCGACTTCGAGCAGCATGTCCCGCCCCAGGCTCCGCTGCACGTTGAAGTTCCATTGCTGGCTGTAAACCGGTTGCAGCGTGTCCGGAATCGCACCGGCCAAACCTTGGCCGATCTGCGAAAGAAGCCCATCCTTGGAGCCGTTCGAAAAGTTATATCCGCTGGGGAACGGATTACTGAGCGTGTTATTAACATTCACCCCATCGATGGTCGCGAGCCACGGAGTGCTCGCTTGAAAGGCGTTGCTGGTGTAAGCGGAATTAGCCGCATACGATGGCAATCCGTAGAAAATTCCGTATCCCGCCCGGACTACCGTTTTGGGATCCAGTTCATAAACCAAACCAAGGCGCGGATTGATCTGCCTCGGCGACGTATTTCGAATAGCGCGGCGTCCCAAACTGCCTCCCGCGAAAAGATATCCGCCCCGCAGATCTAAACCGGTCTGAGCGCTTACCGGATTCTTCACATAAGGATCGATGGCGGCCAGATGGTCGTAGCGTTCCGTCACGCCGTGCTCGAAATCCCAACGAAGGCCGGCGTTCACCGCGAGTTTTCGGCTCACTTTAAAATCGTCCTGCACATAGGCGGCGAAATACTTATTGGCATTCGAGGGACGAATCTGGTGGGTAATGCTGCCGCCACCCGGTCCCGCCGCGCCGTTGCTCCCGGCGCCCAAAAGGAAGGAGGCATAACCTACCCCGGACGCGGCAGTCGATGCGCGCGGATCGGGCCCTTGCGTCATCACGCGCTCGAAGTTGAAGGTTCCGCTTGGCGTTGAGAGCTGCCCGTAATTCACCAGGTTGAACCGCATATCGACGCCATACCTCATGCTGTGGCGGCCCGAGACCTTCGAGATATTGGCAATGATGCTGTGGGTAGCGTCGCCCATCAAATAAACGTCGCCGCCGTTCGGGCCAAGTTGCGTATAGTCCTGAATCGTGATGGTCGGAAACACGGGTTGATTCGAGATCGCATCGATTGAAGCCGGCAGACCCAGAGTCGATACTTGGAAGCCCTTGCTCCACGGATACCTGTTTCCACTGACGCGCCCGAAGCCGTACCGGATGTTTAGAACGGTCGTCTCGTTGAGCGTGTTCAGATAGTCGAGCGCCACGTTCTGCAAGCGCTGATGCATGGGATCGCAGCAGCCGGGGTCCGCTATATTGCCCCAGTAGTTCGGCTTCGAATAAACGCTGTCCATGAAGGTGTAGCGCCCGAACATCCGCTGGCGATCGCCGATGACGTGATCGATCTTGAACTCGACGCGATCCTGCGGCTGCGGATAGGCCGTCTGCGCCGCGAAGTTATTCTGGTGCGAGAATGGCAGCCCCGGATTGTTCGGCGCCGGGTAATAGCTCTGCGCTTTCAAAGCCACGGGGTCCATGCGGCCCATGGGGATTATGTTGCCCGGGAACGGGGTTCGCACAAAATGGCCCGGATTGTTCGGATCCGGACGCGTGGACGCGGGATCGTAGATCGCCTTCACTTGCCCTTGCGCATTCAAAGTTTGGCTAAAATTTCCGGCGCGCTCAAGATCGCTCGGAACTGTTTGCAGGGCCGGTACCGCTTGCAGCAGCCGCTGCCCTTCGTAATCGAAAAAGAAGAAAGTTTTGTTGTGGCCGTTATAAACCTTGGGAATATAAACCGGTCCGCCAAAACTGCCGCCAAACTGATTCCGCTTGAAACTCGCCAACGGATGTCCAATGCGATTCTGGAAAAAGTTATTCGCGTCGAGTACGCTGTTGCGAAGGAACTCGAAGGCGCTTCCATGCAGGTCGTTGGTGCCAGACTTCGTTACCAGCGTCACCAATCCGCCGCCGCTGCGCCCATACTCGGCCGAGTAGGCATTGGTCTGGATCTTGAACTCTTGAATGCCCTCGACCGACGGAATGGCGCTCACCGCCGGGATGGTCGAAATATTGTGCGACACAGTGGCGGTGACGCCATCGAGCAGAATGTCGCTGGTCGATTCCTGGCCTCCGTTGACAATGAAGCGGTTGGCGGTGAACGTGTCGCTGACTCCGCTGGTCTGCCGCACCATAAATACGCCGGGCACCAGCGCCGCGAGATTGAAGATGTTGCGTCCGTTCAGCGGTAGATCGACGATGCGTTTGTTTTCGATGACCGCGCCCAAGGTAGACGTTGTGGATTCGACCAATTGCGCCTGCCCCGTAACGGAGATGCTGTCGGTGAGCGCACCGACTTCCATGGCGACGTCGACATCGGCCTTCTGCTGCGTCGAGAGCGGCATCGCGTCGAGGGTGTACTTGCGGAAGCCGCCTTTCTCCGCGACGATGCGATAGCTTCCCGGAGAAAGCTGGCCGATCAGGTAGAAACCCGAACCATTGGTCTCCGTGTGGAAGCTGGTGTTCTTGCCGAGATCGGTAACGGTGATCGAAGCTTGAGGCAGCACCGCGCCCGAGGCATCCGTCACGATGCCCGAAATGGAACCGGTGAAGGCTTGGCCGTATAAGACGGCCGAGGATACGGCAAGCGCACACAACAACCTTTGGAATAGCGGCATAACCGGAAGCTCCTGAGATTGGCTGTACGCTATCATACGGCGGGAGGATAGCGCAAGCGACGGAACGTTTGTGATACCGTGTGCCAACGTGACGCAATGGACGACTTACGATATCCGATCGGCAAGTTCCGGATCGAAGGCGAAATTACGGAGCCGCGGCGCGCGCAATGGATCGAAGAAATTGCGGCGGCGCCCGTCCGCTTGCGCCTCGCGGTCGCAGGGTTCACGGAAAGCCAACTCGATACGCCATATCGTCCGGGCGGGTGGACGGTGCGGCAGGTGGCTCACCATGTGCCCGATAGCCATATGAACAGTTACGTCCGCTTCCGCTTGGCCGTAACGGAAAACGAACCGGCGATTAAGCCTTACCAGGAAGCGAAATGGGCGGAGTTGGCCGACGCGCGGACCGCGCCCATCGAAGTCTCGCTGGCCCTTCTTGAGGCGCTTCACGAACGCTGGGTACTCTTGCTGCGTTCCTTTGGCGAAGCGGAGTTCGCGCGCGCGTTCCGCCATCCCGAATTAGGTTTGCAACGGCTCGATTGGAGCCTTGGACTTTACGCTTGGCATGGGAGGCACCACGTTGCGCAAATCGCGGCGCTACGGAGCCGCATGGGGTGGGGGCTGCGTTGAGCGGGAACTTGATGCAATCCATCGCGAGTACGCAAGTCGATCAATTCGCGAAAATTGTCGAGAGCATCGCCGAAGCGTTTTTCACCGTGGACGCGGATTGGCGTTTTACTTATCTCAACGGGCGGGCGGAACAGATGGTTTCGCGGAAGCGGGCGGAACTTTTGGGCCGGAGCCTCTGGGAGGAGTTTCCGCCGGTCGTCGGCACCGCCTTCGAGCGCGAATACCGGCGGGCTGTCGCGGAACAAAAACCCGCCCGGTTTGAGGCATTCTATCCACCGCTCGAAACTTGGTTCGATGTTCGGGCTTATCCCATTAAGGATGGGCTAGCCGCCTACTTGCACGACATCACCGGCCAGAAAGATGCCGAGCAACTGTTGCGGGAAAGCGAGCGGCGTTACCGCACCTTGATCGAAACGCTGCCGCAGCTTGTGTGGACGTGCCTGCCCAATGGGGATTGCGATTATCTGAGCAGCCAGTGGGTGGATTACACCGGCATTCGCGAAGAATCGCAGCTCCGGTTGCGCTGGCTGGACATGGTACTGCATCCCGCCGACCGCGAGCGGACTTATCAGGCGTGGATGAACGCGGTGAAGGGCCAAGCGCATTACGATCTCGAATACCGGTTGCGCCGCTACGACGGCGTCTATCGCTGGTTCAAGACGCGCGGCATCCCGGTGCGGGACGAATCCGGCAAGATCATGCATTGGTTCGGCACTTGCACCGAAATCGACGATCAGGTACGCGCGGCCGAAGAATTGCGTCACGCCGCGGCAGAATTGGAGCGGCAGTGGCGCGTGTTCGACACGGCGCTTTCAAGCACGCCCGATTTCACTTACATTTTCGATCTCCAGGGCCGGTTTACCTACGCCAACAGCGGACTCTTGGCGCTTTGGCGGCTGACGTTCGACGAGGCCATTGGAAAAAATTTCCTCGAGCTTAATTATCCGCCTGAACTCGCGGCGACGCTTCACGCCCAAATCCAAGAGGTTATCGACAAAGGCCAGCCGATCAGGGCCGAAACGCCGTATACGGGCCCGGCCGGGAGTACGCGGCAATATGAATACATCTTCGTTCCGGTTTTTTCGGCAAACGGCGAGATCGAACGTGTTGCCGGCTCCACCCGCGACATCACCGAACGAAAGATGGCGGAACAGCGGCTTCGGGAGAGTGAAGAAAGCCTCCGGTTCGCGTTGGAATCGGGCCGCATGGGCAGTTGGGAGTACGATCTTGAGACGCAGCAGTTAAGCCCGTCGAGAGAGTATTTCCGAATTTTTGGATATGAAAATCCTCCCGCTGACTGGAATTTTCAGAGATTCCGAGAGCGCCTGGCCGTTGAGGACCGGGAAAGGGTACAACGAGTTTTCGATCGCGCCACTGAGGGCGGCGGCGATTTGGAGTTTGAATCGCGGTACGCGCGGGAAGATGGCGAAACGCGGTGGATCTGGGTCCGCGGACGCCATTATCAAGGAACCGGGGAGCGGGCCCGCATCGTCGGAATCGTTTCCGATATTACGGAACGGAAACGCGTGGACGAGCGGCTGCGGGAAGCGGCGAAGTTGGAGAGCATCGGGGTTCTCGCGGGCGGAATCGCGCACGATTTTAACAATCTGCTGACGGGTATTTTGGGAAACGCAAACTTGGCAATCGAAGAAGTGGGGGAACGCCACCCGGCTCGCCGGCTTATAGACGGAGTGTTGCGCTCCGGCGAGCGGGCATCCGAGCTGACCAAGCAAATGCTCGCATATTCCGGCCGCGGAAAGTTCGTGCTAAGCCGGTTCGATTTATCGGCGACGATCCGCGAGATGGCCGTTTTGATCTCCGCTTCCATCCCGCGCCAGGTCGATTTGCAATTGAATCTTGCCGAAGGTCTTAAGACGGTCGAGGCGGATCGCGCGCAAATCCAGCAGATGGTGATGAATCTGGTCGTGAATGGGGCCGAGGCAATTGGCGAACGCCAGGGTACCGTGATCGTGAAAAGCTTCCACTGCGAGTTGACAGCGGGAGACATTCAGGGCATGAACACTCCATTCGATATCACTCCCGGAAATTACCTTTGCCTCCAGGTAAAAGACGATGGGTGCGGCATGGATGCAGATACTCAGGCGAAGATCTTCGATCCGTTTTTCACGACGAAGTTCGTGGGCCGGGGACTGGGTCTCTCGGCCGTGATCGGTATTTTGCGGGGGCACGGAGGGGCCCTTAAGCTGGAGAGCAAACCCGGCGCTGGAACGAAATTCCGCGTCTACTTGCCGGTGTTCGAGGCCGGCGCGAATCGATCGGGCTCTAATAGGGGTTCTAGGATGCAAGACGCGGGAACGGTGCTGGTGGTCGACGACGAGGAAACCGTCCGGCGCACCGTCCAAACCATGCTCGAACGCTCGGGATTTCAGGTAATCTGCGCGGTCGACGGAGATGAAGCTATTGACATATTCCGCGCGCGGGCCGGCGAGATCGACGCCGTGCTGCTCGACATGAGCATGCCTCTTCTGGATGGGGAAAAGACGCTGCCCCTGTTGTTAAGCATTCGCCCGGATGCGCGCGTAATTTTGTCGTCTGGCTATGGCGAGGCTGAAGCTGCAAAGCGGTTTACCGGCACCGGCGCCGCTCAATTTTTGCAAAAACCGTATACCGCGCCCCGGCTGGTGGAGGCGTTGCGGCAGGTTGGCGTTGGCGCGCGGAATGGGACGCACGGAATAGACCTGCCTTAGCCCTATAGATTTTGTCCCGTTCATCCGATTATTAAAAATCGGAGTTGCGCGAGAACATGTTTCTTTATCGGAATTGCGCTCTTATTTGTTTGAATTTGGGGCTGGCCGCGCTATGTACGGCTGGTTCAACCCCCCGCCTCTCGTTTGAGGAACTGGCTGTTCGATCGGAAACCATTGTTTCAGGCAGGATTGTAAGGTCTTGGCCGGCTTGGGACCGGTCGCATCAATTTATCTGGACCCACTACGAGTTGGCGGTTCAGGACGTGACCAAAGGCTTGGCGGTGAAGAGCTTGATCGTGAGCGAGCCTGGCGGAACCGTCGACGGGTTGACCATGGTCATTCCCGGAACCGTGCAGTTCCCCGAAGGCCGGGATCTGCTTCTGTTCCTCTATAAGACTCCGATTGGCTACTTGCGAACCGTGGGTGGGGAGCAGGGAATTTTGCCGCGCCGGAAACGGGAGAATTCAAAATAATGCCACGTTCACTTGCCGGTTTGTTTCTTGTATGGTTCACCATTCCAGCGGCGCAGGCCTACATCCGCTTTGCGCCGAATGGAGGAGCGCCTTTGATTCGCGCGGACTATTCGAATATCCGATTCCATATAAACGACGGAACGGTTGCCGGTCTGACCAATGCCGATGGGCAGCCCTTCATCACGGGCGACAGCGATCCAGTGGCAGCCTTGAAGCTGGCTGCGGCATCTTGGAATGCCGTCCCCACGACGTCGGCGCAATTCGCTCCGCTGGACACGATATCGAGTGTTAATAACCCGGCGGATGGCTTGAACGTGATCGTTTTCCGGGACACGCCGGAGATCCGTAGCGTGCTGGGCTCCGCGCTTGCGATGAACGTCTACTCGATTCTTCCGGGCGGCATAATCACCGAGACCGATATAATCTTCAATCCGGCGAAAACTTTCTCGACGACGCTTGCGCCCGGCACTTTCGATATTCAATCGGTTGCCGCGCACGAGCTTGGCCATGCTCTTGGCGCGAATCACAGCGGAATCTTGAGCGCCACCATGTTCCAATCGACGCAACCGGGCGACGGCAGCCAGCGGCTACTTAGCGCCGACGATGCCATGTTCGCAAGCGCCGTCTACCCTCCGGCCGGACCAACCCCGTTCGGAATCATTTCCGGCACGCTTACCGCGACCGATGGATCGCCTTTTCGCGGCGCCTTGATCACGGCCATCGATTCGGCGACTGGGATTGCTATCGGGGGGCTTTCGAGCTTGGCGGATGGGACATACTCATTTCAAATGCCGCCCGGAAATTACACCGTGTCGGCGGAACCGCTCGGCGGCGCGGTCCAAGCGGGAAACCTGTATCTTTCAGCCGGTCAAAAGGCCGACACTGCCGTGCAGCCAGGCTTTGTGGGCGGGGTGGACACTCCCACAGTCCTATCCGTGGCTGCGGGCGTAAC
>JALYXS010000176.1 GCA_030946965.1 Acidobacteriota bacterium | reverse complement strand
GTAGCGCATCGATCGAGGGCAGGACCACGTAGGTGTTAAAGTTCGGGTCCGTGTTCGAAACGCCATCCAACGTGAAGTAATCGAACATAATGCGCTGTCCGGCGGCGGCGATCGATTGGTTGGCACGGTCCCCGCCCTGGCGCGAACCGGCTTGACCGGCCGATGGTGAAAGCGTGTTCGTGTTAGGCGAAAGCGCCACCAGGTTCAGATATTCGCGCCCGTTGAGCGGAAGCTCGATAATGCCCCGATTCTCGATAACCGTGCCGACCGTGGCATTCTCCTGCTGCAGCTGATCGGCTACTGCCTGCACCTCCACCGATTCCGAAACTTGCCCGACTTCAAGCGTGAAATCCAGGCGCACGGTCTGCTGCACCTGCACTTCGACACCGTTAGAGACAGCGGCCTTAAAACCACGGTGCTCGACCCTGACGTTGTAACCGCCAGGCGGAACCGAGGGCGGGCTGTAATCGCCCGCATCCGTGGTTGTTGTGGTGCGTGCAGCGTTGGTGCTGGTGCTTGTCAAAGTTACGGTTGCGCCCGCGACAGCTCCTTCGGTGGCATCGCTCACGTGTCCCGTGATTTCACCAAGCGTCTGGCCGTAAACCGCTACGGCGGACAGGGCCAGAAGCGTGCAGAGCTTCAATCCAAAAGCTTTCATGTAGATCTCCCTAAAGCTGAACTTGCCGTATTATACAGTGTTTGCGGAGAAGTTCGATTCTCTATAATGTAGATATTCATGCATCAAAACATAACCGAGCGAGTGACTGACCTCGACCCTCGCGAGACCCAGGAGTGGCTCGAGGCACTCGACCAGATTATGGACGAAGCCGGGTCGGTCCGCGCTACCTATCTGCTCGAGAAATTGAATGAGCGGGCGCGCTCTTCAGGCGTCGAAGTTCCCGTTCAATTCAACACGCCATACGTCAACACCATCCCGGTGGAGGACGAGGTCGATTATCCGGGCGACCGCGCGCTGGAGCGCCGCGTAAAGAGCCTTTCGCGATGGAATGCGATGGCGATGGTGGCCCATCAGAACAAGCACGATCACGGCATCGGCGGCCATATCTCAACCTATGCCTCGCTCGCAACGCTGCTTGAAGTGGGATTCAATCATTTTTTCCACGCGAGCTATGGTGACGAGCCTGGAGATCTGATTTATTTCCAGGGTCATGCGTCTCCCGGCATTTACGCCCGCGCTTTTCTTGAAGGCCGCCTGGACGAGAAGCACCTCGAAAACTTCCGCCATGAATTGCGCGGCGAGCCTGGCCTGTCTTCCTACCCGCACCCCTGGCTGATGCCGGATTTCTGGAGTTTTCCCACGGTTTCGATGGGCCTCGCGCCAATCAACGCGATCTATCAAGCCCGTTTCATGCGCTATCTCGAGAACCGCGGACTGATCAAGCCGACGCCCCGGAAAATTTGGGCTTATCTCGGCGATGGCGAAACCGATGAACCCGAATCGCTCGGCTCGATTACGCTTGGCTCTCGCGAAAAGCTCGACAACTTGATTTTTGTAGTGAATTGCAATTTGCAGCGATTGGACGGGCCCGTTCGCGGCAACGGCAAAATCATCAACGAACTCGAAGCTCTGTTCCGCGGGGCTGGTTGGAATGTCATCAAAGTGGTTTGGGGTTCCGATTGGGACCCGCTGCTAGCTCGTGACACGTCGGGGCAGTTGGTCAAGCTCATGGATGAGTGCGTCGATGGCGAATACCAGTCGTACAAGGCCAAAGGCGGAGCTTATGTCCGGAAAGAGTTTTTTGGAAAATATCCGGAAACGCTCAAGCTGGTCGAGCACTTGAGCGACGAGGAGATCGGCAAGCTCCATCGCGGCGGACACGATCCCAAGAAGGTTTACAACGCCTATAAAGCGGCGGTCGAGCACGAGGGCGGCCCCACCGTCGTGCTGGCAAAAACGGTAAAAGGTTACGGTCTGGGCGATTTCGGCGAAGGCCGTAACCCTACTCATCAACAGAAGGAGATGAGCGACAAGGCGATCGAGCATTTCAAGAATCGTTTTGAAATTCCCATTCCGGACGAAGCCGCGCGCGACGGCGCATTCTACCGTCCTCCCGCGCATAGCCCGGAGATGGCGTACATGCACGAGCGGCGTCGCGTGCTCGGCGGATATATGCCTTTGCGCGTCGTGCCTCCCGCGCAGTTGGAAGCTCCGCCGCTCGACTTTTTCAAGGAGACGCTCGGGGAATCGAAAGCTCCACATCCTTCAACGACAATGGCATTCGTGCGAATTCTGACGCGTCTGTTGAAAGATCCGAAACTCGGAAAGCGCATCGTTCCAATTATTCCCGACGAAGCACGCACCTTTGGCATGGAATCGCTGTTCCGGCAAGTCGGCATTTACGCTAGCCAAGGCCAGCTTTACAAGCCGCACGATGCCGACATGCTGCTTTATTACAAGGAATCGAAAGACGGGCAGATTCTCGAAGAAGGCATTACAGAAGCGGGCTCGATGGCGTCCATGACCGCGGCTGGTACGTCCTACGTCAACTACCGCATCGAGATGATTCCGTTCTTTATTTATTACTCGATGTTCGGGTTCCAGCGAGTTGGCGACCTGGTTTGGGCGTTCGCCGATTCTCGCGGCAAGGGTTTCATGATGGGCGGAACGGCCGGCCGGACAACTTTGAGCGGCGAAGGCTTGCAGCATCAGGATGGCCACAGCTTGCTGCTGGCGAGCACCATTCCAACTATTGCCGCGTACGATCCGGCTTATGCTTATGAGATTTCCGTGATCGTCCAGGACGGCATCCGGCGGATGTACCAGGAACACGAGGATCTTTTCTACTACATAACGCTTTATAACGACAATTACCCGATGGAGGCGATGCCCGAAGGATCGGCGGAGGGAATCGTCAAAGGAATTTACCGGTTCAAGGCGGGAGAAAAGGGCAAACTCAAGGTACAGCTTTTCGGCAGCGGGCCGATTCTGATTGAGGCGTTGCGGGCGCAGACAATCTTGGCCGAAAAGTATGGTGTTTCGGCGGACGTGTGGAGCGTCACCAGCTATAACGAACTTCGGCGGGAAGCCCTTCGCGCCGAACGTTGGAACCGGCTGCATCCAGCGGAGCCTCTGAAGCGGCCGTATATCCAGACGGCGCTCGAGGGGGCGGAAGGTCCCATCATTGCGGCTTCGGATTACATGAAAGCGGTGCAGGATCAGGTTTCGCCGTGGCTGCCGGGCCGCATGGTCAGCCTGGGGACCGACGGATTCGGCCGCAGCGACAATCGCGAAATGTTGCGCAAACACTTCGAGGTGAATGCGGAATCGATCGCCGCCGCGGCGCTCTCAAGGCTG
>JALYXS010000156.1 GCA_030946965.1 Acidobacteriota bacterium | reverse complement strand
ATGTCGAGCGGCGGCGCCGGCTTGCCCTCCAGACTCAAGAGATTGATATTTTTCTGGATGCGCGCGCGAATGGACGTATCGCGGTAGGCCGCCAACTGCTCGCGTAAGAACGAGACCGCCTCGCCGCGATGCCCTCGGGCGTCCATCACCTTGGCCTGCACTTCGATGGACGCGCCCAGCGCCAGCGGTAATTGCGGCTCTTGATCGAGCTTGCGGTGTTTCAACTCGGCGAGAGCAAGCTGGCGCGCTTTGACGGCGAAAGCCTCCGCCTCATCGTAATGCTTCTGCTCTAACGCACCGCGGCCTTGCCACGCGATGGAATTAACTGCCTCGGGTGTGACCGCCCGCACTGTCATGGCTGTAACCACGGCAATGACGGCGCACACTGCTGTCCGAAGCGCGATTCGCATGTTCACCTTCAAGCGTAGATCACCTTAAAGTAGATCCGCCATCCACCACGACGGTCTGCCCGGTCATGTAGGATGCGCGATCGCTCGCCAGCAGCAGTGCAATTTCGGCGATCTCGGACGGCTCGCCCAAATGTTTGACCGGCTGGCGATCCAGGAACTGCGCCCTGCGATCCTCGTCCTTCCAGTAATATTCGCTCAACACCGTCCGGATAAGACCGGGCGCGATCGCGTTCACGCGCACGCCTTTGGGGCCGAGTTCCAGAGCGTAGCTTTGCGTCATCATAATCAGCGCGGCTTTAGTCATGCTGTAGAGCAGGCCCTCGAATTGGGGCCGCATACCGGCGATGGATGCGATGTTTACGATCGCGCCCGAACCGCGCTCGCACATGCCCGGCGCGACAAGCCGCACCAGCCGGAACGCGCTCTTCAGGTTGACTTCTATCATCTTGTCGAATTGGCCGTCGTCGATAGCCAGGCACTGTCCTTGCGCGACATTGGTGCCTGCATTGTTCACCAGGATGTCGATTTTGCCGAAGCGCTCGCCGGTAGCCGCGACTAGTCTTTGCAAGTCTTCAGGTTTGCCGACGTGGCAGGCAACCGGGATGATATTGGGCCCGATCTCCCGCGCCACGGCGTCGAGCGATTCCTGTTTGCGCCCGCAGATCACCGCGGTGCATTCCTCCCGCGCGAAGACCTGCGCGATCGCTTTTCCGATTCCACGGCTGCCACCGGTTATGATGGCGACTTTCCCGCTTAAGAGCATTTCAAGCACACGAACGGTTCATCTCCATCCAGAGCGCCCGGTACCAGCGAAGGAACCGCTCGGGATCTTTGCTCTCCGCGACTTCGGCGAACGTGTAGCGATCATAGTGGATGCCTCGGAGCAAACCGAACAACTCGCGCCAGGGATACCGCTCATTTGTGAGTTCATTGATATGGACGCTGCGGATATAAGGCCCTAACAGCTCGAAGCTCTCCTTTACCGATCCGTTCTTCACGTCCGTATCGTTTGAATTCCAACACACGCCGACGTTTTTATGGGCTGCGGCTTTCACTATGGCCGCCGCCACGGGCGGGTCCGACGTGCCGCGGCCATGGACTTCCATCCAAATTTCCACGTTCTTGCCGGCGCCATAATCTCCTAATTCGTGAAGAGAACCGCCGAAGTTCTGGATCGTGGTCTCTTTCGGTACGCCTTCGGGGAATCCCATCGGTTGAATCTTGATGCCCAACGCTCCCGTGTCCCGCGCCAGGTCGACGAACTGCCGCGCGACCGCAAGCTGCTTCTCGCGCTCCGCCGGATCGGGGGATTGGAAGCGGCAGGTTGTGCCATAACTGACCAGCCGGATCTTGCTCTGGGTGAAACGCCGGCGTACGCGCGCGCGCTCCTCCGGCCCGATCGACGGCTCTACTCCGTGCTTGTGCCCAGTGCGCAGCTCCACGCCCTCAAAGCCGGCTGACTCTAAAATTCGGATGATCGAATCCACATCGAATTCTTTGAGCGTGTTGTAAGTGATGCAGCCGAGGTGAAATCCGGGATTCACCGGCTCGGACGCGGACGCCTGGCGTGGCGCGACGAGGACTGCCGCCGCGGACGCCGTGGTGCTCATAAAAAAATCTCGCCGGTTCATACACACTCCTTTCTTTGTGCTTTCGATTCACACTATCAAACTCAACGCCGGGTTTTTCGCACGCTTCCTTTATATTCAAAAGATGCCTTCAGCCGCACTATGGGAGCAGTATCGGGATCAGTTTCGCGTTCGCAAAAATCTTGTGTATCTGAATCACGCGGGCGTTGCGCCGTTATGCAAAGCCGCGGCGGATGCGATGAAATATCTCGCGGACGACGCGTTCGAATATGGCAGCCTTCATTACGATAAGTGGCTCGCGGCGTATGACGGTCTTCGAGAATCCACCGCCAGGATGATCGGGGCGGACCCGGGCGAAATCGCAATCGTGAAGAACACGTCGGAAGGCATTTCGACGATTGCGGCGGGCATGAAGTGGAAGAGCGGCGACAGAGTGGTGGCTTTCATCGAAGAGTTCCCTTCAAATTTCTATCCTTGGAAGCGGCTGGAGAAACTCGGTGTTCAGGTGATTTGGCTATCCATTTTCGATTCGCTCGAAAAAGTGGATGCCGCCTCTCGCGGCGCGCGATTGCTGGCCGTGAGCTACGTGCAATATTTAAGCGGTTATCGCGTGGACCTTGAGGCGCTTGGCGAAATCTGCGATCGGAATGGCTGCCTGTTTCTCGTGGATGCAATTCAAGGATTGGGAGTTTTTCCCATCGATGTTCGCAAGGCAAGAATTCATGCGCTCGCGGCGGATGGTCACAAATGGTTGCTCGGCCCGGAAGGCTGCGGCCTTCTGTACGTTCAGAAAGAATTTCAGGACGAAGTGGAACCGCTCGAATTTGGCTGGACCAACGTGGCGAATTACAACGATTACTCGTCTCGCGACATGACGTTGCGCGGAGATGCCGGACGATACGAGTGCGGCACGCTAAACACCATCGGGTGTTTCGGACTTCTAGCGGCGATTGAGTTTCTACTGGAAGTAGGCGTAGAGCGCGCGGGCGCGGCCGTCCAGGCGTTAGGCAATCAAATCTGGGACGGCGTCCAGGCGCGGGGTTATGAAACGTTGGGAAGGCGCACGCCGGAGACGGGCGCGGGTATTGTGAGCTTTCGGAAGGAAGGCGTTGAATGCCAGACGATTGTTCGAAGGCTGAAAGAAGCGGGGTTCATGGCCGCGCCGCGCCAGGGTTGGGTGAGAGTGTCGCCTCACTTTTACATCAGCCCGGCGGATATCGAGGCGCTTTTAAACCACTTGTAAGATCAGGCACTTCAAATAGTGCGTCTCTGGCACTGTCAAAAGGATCGGATGGTCCCGCCCCTGCGTGCGCCGCTCCAGCACCCGGAGGGTCTTACCCGCATCGAGCGCCGCCTCCGCGATCGTCTCGAGCTGCGCGGCTTCGCTCACATGGTGCGAGCACGAACAGCTCACAAGCACTCCACCGGACCCGAGCAGCCGCAATGCCCGCAGGTTGATTTCGCGATACCCGCGCATCGCCCCCTCTGTCTGCTGGCGCGACTTCGCGAAGGCCGGCGGATCGAGCACCACAATGTCGAATTTCTTGTGCGCCGAAGCATAGCCCGCCAGCAGATCGAACCCGTCCGCCTCGCGGAAAGAAATATTCGCAAATAGATTCGCGGCGCGATTTTGTTCGGCAAGGACAAGCGCGGCGGCGCTGCTGTCGATGCCTTCCACGTGATTGCATTTCGACGCCAGATGCAGCGCAAAACCGCCCGTGGAGGTGAAGCAATCGAGCGCGCGCCCGTGTCCATATCGCGCGACGGCAACGTAATTTTCGCGCTGATCGAGAAAGATGCCGGTCTTCTGTCCTTTTTGTAGATCGACCTCAAACAGCAGGCTGTTGATCGTTAGCTGGATCGATTCGGGAATCTCGCCATGCAACACCCGAATTTCGCGCGGCAACGATTCGTGCGCCCGCACGGCGGCGTCGTTTCGCGCCAGAATGCCTTTTGGCGCAAACTGTTGGACCAGCGCATCCACGATTTCCGGCAGCGCGCGATCCATCCCTTGGCTCAACGCTTGCACCGCAAAGTAATCGCCATAGTGGTCGACGATCAGCGCGGGAAGCAGATCTGCTTCCGCATGCACCAACCGGAACGCGTTCGAATCG
>JALYXS010000149.1 GCA_030946965.1 Acidobacteriota bacterium | reverse complement strand
CGATCGGAATGGCTGGCGCCATTGTACTCGATCAAACTTCGGATTGGGATCACAACCGCTCCGTCATCACTTTCGCGGGATCTCCCGAAGGCGTTGCGGACGCGGCATTCGCGGCTGTCGAAGAGGCCGTGACGCGAATCGACCTCTCGCTTCATGCGGGCGTGCATCCGCGAACCGGAGCGGCGGACGTAGTGCCTTTTGTCCCCGTTCGCGGCGTGACGCTCGAGGATTGCGCCGCTATCGCCAGGCAGGTGGGCGCGCGAATTTGGGACCGTTTGGGCGTGCCGGTCTATTTCTATGAAGCGGCGGCCCGGTCGCCTGAAAGAGCGGCGCTTGAAGACATTCGGCGCGACGTCCAACGAACCACTGGATGGCGGCCGCCCGATATCGGCCGCGGCACGCATCCCACCGCGGGATTGGCTGTCGTTGGCGCGCGGCAATTTCTGATCGCATGGAATATCAATCTGTTTTCAGACCGGCTCGAAGCGGCTCGGACGATCGCGCGAAAGATCCGCTTCTCGTCGGGAGGCCTCGCGTGCGTGAAGGCGCTCGGTCTCAGGCTCGCCTCGCGCAATCAAGTCCAGGTCTCGATGAATCTCACCGATTTCGAACGCACGCCACTTCACGTAGTCTATGAAGCGGCGTCCCGAGCAGCCGGCGAGGAAGGAATCGAGATTGCGGGCAGCGAATTGATCGGACTCATTCCGGCGAGGGCCCTCGAACTTTCCGCCGGGTACGACTTGCATTGGCAAAATTTCGGGCCGGAAATGATTCTCGAAAACCGGTTGGCCGAAATAATATTTGTCGATGGAATGCGTGCCGATACAATGTAATCAGTGCTGGTTACTATCGCCGCTCCACTGTCGCGACCCGCTTGGCTGCGCGCGCCCGCTCCGGTGGGCGAAAATTATCGCGAACTCAAGGCTTTGATCCAGAACCTCAATTTGCACACGGTTTGCGAGAGCGCCGCGTGCCCCAACGTCGGGGAATG
Organism: Acidobacteriota bacterium; assembly: GCA_030946965.1. GTDB lineage: Bacteria > Acidobacteriota > Terriglobia > Bryobacterales > Bryobacteraceae > JALYXS01. The sequence continues at coordinate 8,643 of JALYXS010000149.1, read as the reverse complement.
CTGGAACCGGCGCACGGCGACATTCATGATCCTCGGAAACGTCTGCACGCGCCGCTGCGGTTTTTGCGCGGTTCAAAAGGGCGCGCCAATGACGGTCGATTACGATGAGCCGCGCCGGGTAGCGGAGGCCGTTGCAGCCATGGGCTTACGTTATGCGGTGGTGACCAGCGTCAATCGCGACGACCGGAAGGACGGCGGAGCGGAGCTGTTCGCGCTCACCATCCAGGCGATTCGCGGGCGCGTTCCCGGCTGCCGGGTCGAGGTGCTCGTACCCGATTTTCAGGGCAGCCGTAGCGCCATGGAGATGGTTATGGAAGCAGCGCCCGACGTGCTGAATCACAACACTGAAACGGTTCCGCGCCTCTACCGGCAAGTGCGCCTGGGCGCGCGCTATGAGCGCTCGCTCGACATGCTCGAGTATGCCCGCAAGCTTTCCCCGCAAACGCCGACGAAATCCGGTTTGATGCTGGGATTGGGCGAAACGCGCGAAGAAGTAGACGGAGTGATGCGCGATTTGAACGCCCGCGGCGTGGGTATTCTAACCTTGGGCCAATACCTGCGGCCCTCGCCGAAGCATCTGCCGGTGGTGCGATACGTCCCGCCCGGCGAATTCGACGAGCTTCGGGAAGCGGGGCGGCAAATGGGGTTCGCGCATGTGGAAGCGGGGCCGCTGGTCCGCAGCTCTTACCACGCGGACGATTCTTCGCCGGCCGCGCGCTGCTAATCTGACTCTAGGTATGATCTCTCGCTTGCGGCGTCTTACAATGCTTGCCGGCTTCTGTCTGGCGGCATTCCCTCAAGTGATCGAATTCGAATCGAGCGGTCTGAAATATCAGACGCTCACCAAGAAAGGCGTGACCATCATGTTTACGCCCACCGCCGCGCACGTCCGGAACTATTCCATGCTCCAAGTGGCGGTTTCAAACGGCTCGAGCATGTATTGGACAATTCGTCCGGAAGATTTCAGCTTCAGCCGCGATGGCCAGGTAATTACGGCTGAATCGGCGCATCAGGTGATTACACTCTTGCTGGACAAAGGAAACCAAAACGACGTCGTTAAACTGGTGACGGCGTATGAATTGGCGCTCTACGGGATCGCGCATATGCGGCTGACCAACGGATATCTACAACGCCGCCAAGCGGCGCTTTCGGAAGGCGTGTCCACCCGTTTCAAAGCGGCGGCAGCGGCATCGGCTCTGGCATTGGTATCGACCAGACTGCCTCCCGGGCAAGCCACCGATGGAGCCATTTTCTTCCCCACGGACCGCAAGTTGTTGGCGGGTGGGAAGTTGATTGTGCATACCGGGACGGAGACTTTCGAATTCAACCCGGAATGAGTAGCCGCCACCCGTGGATACGCGTGAATACACGCGAATTGCCATTCAAGCCGAAAGCCTATTAGACTAGGAAGGTAATTTTGCAAGAAGTTCTCGTACTATTTCAAATTGGAGGGCCGTCAACGTGAGCATGTGGAATAAACGCCCAGACGAACCAACCCCGACTAATAAGCCGGTAGCGCCGAGACCGGCCGCACCCATAACGCCAAATCCGCCGGAAATAAAGAAGGAGGCAATACCTATGTCAACTATGCCTTTCAAGAGCCCCGAGCCAGAACCGCACCGCGGATCGGCCACAATTGGAAAATTGGTCAAGATCAACGGGCAGATTTTTAGTAAAGAAGATTTATATGTCGACGGGGACGTCGAAGGAACCATCGAAGCGCTCGAGCATAAGCTTACGATCGGCCCCAACGGCAAGATTCAAGCGGCAGTCCGCGCCCGGGAAGTAGTTATTCTGGGCCAAGTAAAAGGAAACGTCGAAGCGCAGGACAGGATCGATATCCGGAAGGATGCGCGCTTAGTCGGGGATATCAAAACCGCCCGCATCATCATTGAGGACGGCGCATATTTCAAAGGCAGCATCGATATCGCTAAGGCCGAACCGGTCAAGGACAAGGGCGGCATTCAACAGCCGGCGTTGCGCCCGCAACAGTCCACTGCCGCGGGTGCTGGACATCCCAGCAATTCCGCTCTCTCGACCGCAACGAATATACCAGTGGTCACAACGGCCGAGGCAAAACGATAGGCCCGGCCGGCAGGCCGAAAGGGACCCAGGATTTTGTTATCGCAACGACTCAGGACTATGTTTAGTGGTCCGAACGGCCCGGCGAGTCCTGAGTCTCCCGCCGCGGCGCGGCGTGGAGGCGAGGCGAAGGCGAGCGCGAAGGAGTCCGTCAGTACGCGGCAAAGTCGCGGTCTGGAACATTTTTTTCACGATATCCGCGATCATGTGGGCCTTTCGATTCTCGATCTGGCCGGGGCGACTCAAGAGAATATCAATTACATCACCAACCTGGGACATAAGATTTATACCCAGGATTTCATCCGTAGCCTGGACGACACGTTCAACGACGACGACGATTCTAACCAATCGAACGTCAGCCGCATCGACACTTTTCTGCGGCAGAACCTAGGATTTCCGGACGAAACCTTCGACGCCGTGCTCGTTTGGGACGTGCTGCAATACCTCCCTCCCGCGCTTCTAACGGCGACGCTCGACCGTTTGCTCCACATTGTGCGGCCCAAAAGTTATCTATTGGCTTTCTTTAATGCCGATGAGAAGTCGAAGAATTCCCCGGGCTATATATTCCGCATCCAGAATCAATCGACGCTGATGATCACGCAGCGCGGGTCGCGCAAGCAGGCGCAAGTATTCAATAATCGCAGCCTTGAAAAGCTGTTCAACCGCTTTGAATCCGTGAAATTTTTTCTAACCCGCGAGTCGTTGCGCGAAGTGATCGTCCGGCGGTAGTACAATTGGATTTCGAAATTTCAAATTTGTCGCGAGGAATCGGATGCCTGATAACAGCAATGACCTTTCCCGCCGGGAAGCCGTCAAGATAGCCGGAGGCGCCGGCGCGATTGCCGCCGTTTCGCGAGTGCGGGGAGCCTCTGGCATCCAGACGGTCAGGGCCGCGAACGATCAGGTTCAGTACGGCCTCATCGGTACCGGCAGCCGCGGCAGCTATCATCTCAAGCACTTGAAGAACATCGATTCCGGCCGGTGTGTCGCGCTCTGCGACGTCAACCAGGAGCATCTGGATAACGGGGCGGAGACTATCGGCAACAACCCTCAAAAATTTAAAGATTACCGGGAGCTGCTTTCCCGCAAAGACGTCGATGCGGTGCTGATCGCTACTCCACTCTTCCTGCACTTTCCCATCACGCGCGACGCTTTGCTGGCCGGCAAGCACACCTTTTGCGAGAAGAGCCTGGTGTTTAAACCGGAAGAAGTTCACGCGTTGCGGGCGCTCGCCAACGAGCGCTCGAAGCAAATCCTGCAAGTGGGATTACAGCGGCGCTATAGCCGTTTCTACCAAGCCGTAAAAGACATGGTGGATAAGGGAATTCTCGGCGACGTCACTCACATACACACGCAGTGGCATCGCAATCCAGGCTGGAAGATGAAACCAATGGCCGACCCGAAGATGCAGCGTCTGGCCAACTGGCGATTATTCAAGGAGTATTCCGGAGGCTTGGCGGCCGAACTGGCGTCGCATCAGATCGATGTCGCCGATTGGATGTTCGGATCGAGTCCGGAGTACGTAGTCGGCGTGGGGGGGCACGATTTTATTTTCGACGGTCGCGACATCATGGATAACATCCAGATGATCTACAAGTACCCCAAGGGCCGCAAGGTAACGTGCAGCTACATCAGCACCAATTCCCATCTTCCGTATTTCGATTCGACTCGAACCGAGTTTGGCGAATGCATTATGGGTACGGCCGGCTCGGTCGAGATTACTATCGGCGACGACGACCACCCCGCGATGGCAACCTGGTTCCGGGAACCCTCGCCGCCGCCGAAAGTGACCAAGGCCGGCGAGGTGAAGGAGAATCATGTGGCCGGCGCAACAATGGTTGCCGCCGGAGCGCAAAAAGGCGTTCCGATTCTGTTGAGCAAGGATGTCGTCACCGGCAGCGAGCCGTTCCTCGATCGCGAGATGAAGTTTGCCCGGCGCTATCTGTATAGCAAAGGCGTGATGACTCCCGAGGAAGGACGCAACGCAGTTGACATCGAACTCGAGACCTTCTTCGCGAACGTGCGCGATGGCAAGCGTCCCAAAGCCGACCTTGAGGTGGGCTTGGCGGACTCGACTAGCGTGATGTTATCGAACATGGCGATGGAGCAAGAGCGTAGAGTCTACTTTAACGAGATCGAGAAAATGGGCCGCGCCGGTGAAGCGCCCAAGCCTCGCAAGACTTAATTTGTTTCGGCTTTAACCGGCGAATCTTATTCCCAAAAAGCTGAATAAGAAGGTCGCGATCGAGACGGTCATCGTTCGCGGCCGGGCAGGCTCGGCCGCTGGAATGGCATGCCCGAGATGAGCCGCGAAACTTTTGTCCGGCCGGCGCATCGGGCGGTTTGATTGAATTTTCCATCTGCGTATCCACCTTTGCATCCTTTGCATCGACCCGTGCCGCCGTTTCCGCGCAGAGCTTTTCCACGGCGGCCAGTATCGTCTGCAAGTTTTCATCCGTGGAAAGCGACTTTTCGCGCAAGCTGACAATCGTATTCGAGTGCTCCGGCAAATTCTGCTCCAACGCCGAAATCCGCTGTCCCACTTTGCTGTCGATAGTCTGAGCGAAGAGATCGACGGTCCGGCTGTGGGTCTGACGAAAATCGGATTGCAGCTTCTGTTCTAGCCCGACTTTCGCAGTCCGCCGCTGATTTTCGGGCCGGCCCGGGCGGAAGTGCCACCCCTGCAACATGCGCGGATCTGCAAATCGCAGAGTGAAGACCTTGCCCCTGTTCAACGAACCGGTTTTCTGGCATGCTGCTGTTTCCCGTGTTTCTGCGCAGCACAAACCGAAAGAAGGATGGCAAGGACCACCGCTATTTCAGCGTGGTGGAAAATCGACGGGTCTCCGGCGGTCAGACCATTCAGCGAACGGTGCTGTATCTGGGCGAGATTAACGACCAGCAACAAGCGGCGTGGCGCAAAAACCTCGAGGTCTTCGATGAACAAGCGCAACACCCCACTACGGTGAGCCTGTTCCCGGACGACCGGGAAATACCAGCCGATGCAGTGGACGGCCGTGAAGCTGAGCGAGTTAGAACTGCGGCGGCCGCGCACCTTCGGCAGTTGCTGGCTGGCCTGCGAATTGTGGCGCCAGCTGGGACTGGATGAGTTCTGGCAAGAGCGTTTGCCGCAAGCTCGCGAGACGGTGAGTTGGGAGAAGGTGCTGCGACTGTTAGTGGTGAATCGCCTGCTCGATCCGGGCAGTGAGTTCCGCGTGCATCGCCAGTGGTTTGTGGATAGCGCCATGGATGAGTTGCTGCAGTCCGACTTCGTGGTGGCGGAGAAGGATCGGCTGTATCGGTGCTTGGATCGAATCCTGGAACACAAGCCAGAGGTGTTCGTATGGTTGAAACAGAAGTGGGCCGACTTATTCCAAGCGGATTTCGAAGTGCTGCTATACGATCTGACGAGCACGTACTTCGAAGGAGAGATGGAGCAGAATCCAAAGGCCAAGCGGGGCTACAGCCGGGATGGGCGACCCGACTGTTTGCAGTTAGTGATCGCATTGGTAGTGACGCCGGATGGGTTCCCGCTGGCGTATGAAGTGCTGAACGGCAATACGTCGGATCGTACAACGCTGAAGGGTTTTCTGTAGAAAATTGAGGATAGTTATGGCAAAGCGCGCCGGGTCTGGGTGATGGATCGCGGCATTCCGAGCGAGGCGATTCTGAAGGAGATGCGCGAGCCGGAGCGGCAGACGTTCTACTTGGTGGGCACGCCCAAGGGCAAGATCAATCAGCATGAGAAAAAATGGCTTGACCTGCCTTGGCAGAAGGTACGCGACTCAGTTGAGGTGAAGTTGTACGAGCACGAGAGCGAGCTGTATGTGCTGGCCAAGAGCCAAGGCCGGCAGGCCAAAGAGATCGCCATGCGGCGCAAGCGTCTGGTGCGGCTGCTGCGCAAGTTACGGGCGATGCGCAAGAGCTTGCCTAAGCGTGATCAGTTGCTCCTACGCATCGGGGCGGCCAAGAAAGAAGCTGGCCGGGCCTTCGGGTTCGTGAAGGTTCGCCTGCCGCTGAAAGATGAGGCGGTTACTCGGCAGACGTTCTCGTTTCAGACTGACAAGGCGAAGCTGAAAGCCGCCCAGCAGCGCGATGGACATTATCTGCTGCGGAGCAATCTCACCGCTGAAGACCCGGCAGTGTTGTGGACGCGGTATGTCCAACTGACGCAAATCGAGTCGGTGTTTCGCTCCTTGAAAAGCGAGTTGGGAGTCCGGCCCATTTATCATCACCTCGAGCATCGAGCCGATGCGCACGTGCTGATTGCGTTCCTTGCTTATTGCCTGCAAGTCACCTTGAAGAATCGACTGATGATCCATGCTCCAGGTTTGACGCCCGCTGCGGTATTGGAGAAGCTGGCGACGATTCAGATGGTCGAGGTCTGGATACCGATGCTGGATGGCCGATGGTTGATGCTGCCGAGGCATACTCAGCCGGACAAAGATGTTCAGGCACTGCTCGACCAAGTCCAGATCAAACTGCCTTCCCAGCCTCCACCCCGCATTAAAGCCTCTGCGGCGGCGGCATCGCCGTCCGCTGCAGCCCTGTTTGTGGTGAAGACCTAGCGATACCCTTTACTGAATCTAAAGCACCTACATCTTGCGTAATGCTCGAACTGCGAAAGTCAGGCTAGAGCGGCAGTTCGTTCACCGGCATTCGCTTCGATCTCGGCTGGAAGTCTCGCTTCCATTTCCGCCAATTTTTGGCCAAAGGACAAGACTTGAAGGGAGCTGCGATTCGCCACGGTCTGAATCTCACGACGCAACTCGTCGAGCGCTTATTCTGGGCGGAAAGGCGGGAGTCTATTCGCATCAGATTCTGCCCGAGCAGATCGCGATCAAGCGGTTGATCGCCTTTCGCGGCATAGCCGCACCGGTTGTGAAACGCGTCTCTACATGCAGAATTCGATTCTCGATGCTGTCGAGACGATCGGCTAGCGGTTCCAAATAGAGGATGTTTAGGCGGCGAGCCGCGGAGCTGCGTCCGAGTTTAGTGCCGAGGCCGAACGCCAATCCGGCGCCGAGTGCCTTGCCGATTCTCTCACGCATTTATGCGGAAGTATCTCGAGAGGCCAGACCGCGAAAAGGCAGGATCGCGCGAGTAGATACGTTCTGGAAGTTCGGTTTCACTTAACGCGCGCGACCGTATGGTGGTCTAATGTCAACGCAAAGTAGAAATGCCCTATTCCCTGCGCAGTAGAAATGTCCTGTTTTGAATTCCGTTTCCGGGAGTGCATGTTAATTTGATCGTGCCGGTGAAGCGGAGACGGGCTCTGGTGGCGACCAACCCGATCGAGGAATAGCCGGCCGGAACTCATCGCGTACGATGGGGGAATTACGTTCCTCCCGGCGTGACTTCCAGTTTGGGTGCGGGGCCGTCCGGCGGGAGGCGGCGGTCCCGTCCAGACTTGGCAAGTAGAAGTTTTCTCATCGGCGTGAAAGATTCCGCCATGCCTTGGAAAACGCAATACGAGGGCCCTCGTATTTTCAAGCATAACCAGGGAAAGCCTCACAAGGGTTCTCCGGGGTGGCCGGAAGCCTGTGCCGCCTGCCAGATCTTGGGAGCCTTCTGGAGGTCGAAGTTTTTGTTCCATTCGCTCTTGGGGCGAGGAAGGGATCGCTTCGATTTCTCCGGGCGCTTTGCCTGCGCGATCTTCGGACGCGGCTCGCAAACGGAGATATTGACATAGCGATCTTGAAAACGCACGGCCATGGAGCCGTCCCGCCGCTTCTCCACGCGCACGCTGCCGCCGCGCAGCCCCGCGCGAATGTCCTGGCGGTCGATCTGGTAAATTTTCGCCTCGAAACGGATGGTGTAATCGTCTGTCACCCGCCGCGTCTCCACATGGCTCAGGATCGCGGCCAGATCGTGCTGTTTGCCGAGCGGCCGGTGGGCGTCGCCGGGATTGCGGGCATCCCCGCGAGATGTTCGTTGCACCACGGCAGATACTCTTCTTCCAGATACCGGTTGGCCTGTTCGAGCGTGTTCACGCCCGCCACCCGCATGCCTTTCACCAGCCGGTCTTGAGCCACTCCAAACGATCTCTCCACGCGCCCTTTGGCCTGCGGAGAACAAGCCGGAATCCAGATAATATCCAGTTCCTTTAACGCCCGTTCAATTGTGTCGGAGGCATCGGTTGCCGGTCTTGGGTCGCGCGCGACTCGCCTCGCCTGGTCTGTGGCGCGTTCTGGAACAGTTTCGCCCGATCCGTGTAACAGTTCACCATCCGTCCATATTTGAGCAGGTACGCCTCCAGCACGTTCATGTTCTCCGCGGTCGAGTCGCCGCGCACAAAACGGCCGAAGCGCTTACTGGTCGCGTCGTTGATCAGGGCGATCAACTGCAGGCGTTCGCCTCGCCCTTCCAGCCAGTCGTGATCGCTGGTGTCCCACTGCACCAGCTCGCCGAAGCGGCTGCGCCGCGGCCGCCATTGGTGAATGTTGTCGATCTTCTGGCGGCGCGGTCTCCATAATTTCGCTTCGATCATCCACCGCCGCAGCGTCTCCCGGCTCACCTCGATATCGTGATCGTCGGCCAGATATTCCGACGCCAGCGTAG
>JALYXS010000114.1 GCA_030946965.1 Acidobacteriota bacterium | reverse complement strand
AGTGGGGCTTTTGCCGACGTTACTATTGAGCTGTTAACGGAAGCTGCAATTGCCCGACTCGAACATATGCTTGCGCGCGCCGTGATTGGAGGCGCGATAGGCGTCGTAAAGTTTGGCGGACTTTTTCTTAGCGTGGCCATATCGGTGTTAACATCCTCGCCAGTTCTTAAGGAAAGCCTGTTCCGCGCCTATCTTCCTGATCAAACACCAGTTTCGTATGTGGTGCTCGATCCCTCAGCGATGATTAAGCACAAATGGTACCGCTTCGGTCGGTCGCGCGTAACCATTGTCTTTAAGTCAACGGCGACTTGTAGGTCAACTGGCTGTCTCAGCCCAGGGGTCCACTCCATTCCCGAAGCCCTCTCTACCTGGTCCTCAATATCGCTATCCTGTTTGGTCGCTTCCTTGCTGAACAATTCCACGGCACTGTCGATTATGCGCTTGGGCAAGCACTCAAGCCGACTTCGAAAGTATGATTCTAGGTCCACTTGGGCCTGCTGTCCTTTCGTCATTGTTATCCCAAAGAATCATTATACAATCACCAGCCGCGCATCAAATTTGAAATCCCGCCACCCCGATCCGCGATCCCCGCTTTCATGGCAAAGCGTTACGGGAATTGCGCGTTGAATCCGGCACAAATTGTAGTAGGAAACGCAAGCAGAGCGTGGCACAGAGATTCCTATGAGTAAGGGCCAACGCTGAGCGCAACGGTTCACCCGCTCTTTTCGGCGCGCTCTTGCGGCCTCTTGGTTGTCGAGAGAATTAATTCAGCTCCGGAAATTATTTGCGGAGTGCTCGCAGATCGGTTTTGGATGACATACCCGAAGCGTAAACCGCAACCCTGCTTGAGGTAGCATGGGTTTTCGTCAACGCACGTTCAGACACCATACTGTAACGGACCACGCTGGGTTTACCGAAACATTCTTGAACGGCAACCATTCTGATTCTCCGCAATACGGTGTGGCTATTCGTAGCGCAAGGCTTCGACGGGATCCAGCCTCGCGGCTTTGGTTGCGGGCCAGATGCCGAAAAACAGGCCCACTCCCACTGAAACGGCGACGCCCAATTCGGCGGACCACATCGGAACTTCCGTCGGCAGACTCGGGAAGATCAACCGCGCGGCAAGCGAGATGATCCAGCCTAAAGCCATTCCGAGCAGCCCGCCCAGGCCGGTCAGTACAACCGCTTCCGTCAAAAACTGAATCACGATATCCATCCGCTTCGCGCCGATGGCTTTGCGAATGCCAATCTCCCGCGTCCTCTCCGTGACCGAGACCAGCATGATGTTCATCACCCCGATTCCGCCGACCAGCAATCCAATCGAGCTCAACACCACCATCACCAGCGCCACCACGGACGTTACCTGGTGAAAGTGCTCGATCATGGCTTCGCCGGTCGAGATCCAAAAATCGCTGGGCTTGCCGCGCGGCACCCGGCGCTCGATCCGCAGCACGGATTCCACTTCATCCTTCGCGGCGGCGAGCATCCCCGGCTTTGCCGTCACGATAATCATGTGCTCCTTCGAATTAGGAAACATTTTGCGCATCGTGTAATACGGCATCAGGATGCGAAGATCCTCCTGGCCCGGCATGGAAGCGGCGGGACGCTCCATCACTCCGATCACCTCAAACTGATGGCCGTTGACTTCGATCGTTTTGCCGATCGGATCGATCGCCGGAAACCAATTCTTCTGCACGTCCTCGCCGATCACCGTCACCGGCATGTGTCTCTGGTTGTCCACATCCCCGACGAAACGGCCGGCTTTCATCACCGTTCCGCCCGCCGCGTAAGCTTCCTCGACGCCCCCCATCTGAATGCGATAGAGATCGTTGCCTTTGTAACGGGCGCGCGGGATGCCCGACCAGGAAGGCCATAAATACGGGCTGACGAAAGCGACCGAGGGGCAGCGGTCCGCGATGGCGCGCGCGAGCTCGATGGTGAGGGGCTTGCGGCGCCGCTCCTCGGGCGTGCTACTGCCGGCGAAATCGTTATTGGTCTTGGTGACCATGATCATGTTGGGGCCGAAGTTTTTCACGTAGCTGCTGATCGCGCCGTCGAGTCCGGTGATGATGGAGCCCACGCCGATCACGGTCCCGGTGCCAATAATCACGCCGAGGACGGTAAGGAACGCGCGGAGTTTGTGTTCGCGGATAGTCGATAGAGCGAGGCCGATTCCGGAAAGGATGGCTGTGAAGTTCAAGCTATTCCGCCCTCAGCGCCACGATCGGATCCAGGCTGGCCGCCCTCTTCGCCGGGTAGATTCCGAAGAACAGCCCCACGACGGCCGATAGGGTGACGCCGACGAAGATCGCCGACGCCGGAACGGCCATCGGAACCGGTGTCGTGTTCCGCACCAGCACCGCAATACCCCACGCCAGCGCGACGCCGAATAAGCCGCCAGCCGACGCCATCATGCAAGATTCCACCAGGAACTGCTTCAAAATATCCGACCGCTTGGCGCCGACCGCTTTGCGAATTCCAATTTCGTGCGTCCGCTCCGTAACCACGGCGAGCATGATGTTCATAATCACCACGCCACCCACCACCATGAAGACGGAAACCACTGCCACGGCGGTTCCGGCGATGGCGGCGGTCATCTTCTCCCACGTGCTCACGACGGTATCGGCCGTGAAAATGCCGAAGTTGTCGTCCTTGCCTGGAGCCACGTGACGGGAGGCGCGTAACAGCATGCGGATCTCATCTTGCGCTTGCGACAGGTGCTCATGATCGATCGCCAGCGCGTGATACCCGATGCCTTTCCGGGCGCCGTAAATTTTGAAGTAAGTCTCAACGGGAATAATCACGAAATTATCTTGCGATTGGCCGAAAATATTGCCCTTCGCCTTCGCCACCCCCACGACTTCGAAGCGATTCCCTTCAATGTCCAGAGTCTTGCCAAGCGGGTCCACTTTCGCAAACACCTTCTGCTTGATATCGTTCCCGATAAACACGACCGGCATGCGGCGCCGGTCTTCCGAATCTACTAAGAACCGCCCCGATTCGACCTCCTGGTTAGCGATCACCCCGATATTGGCGCTGTTGCCGTCGAGTTCCACGCGCTCGACGCGCTCGGTCCCATAGTGAACCGTGACATTGCGGGACGATTCCATGCCGATGTCGCTCGAAAGCGTGACGCGGCTCTTCAGGAACTCGTACTCGGAGCGCGACATTTCCGGATTGGTCCGCTGCATTTCGAGGTACTTCTTCGGGTCCCATTGGCCCACCATGACGATCCGGCGGATGGTGAAGCTATCCGCGCCCAGCCCTTCGTTGATATGCTGGGCGATGTACTGGTTCATGCCCTCGATCACGGACATGACCGCGATCAACGTGGTGGTTGCAAGGATGATGCCTACCAGAGTTAAGAAGCTCCGGAGCTTGCTTGCCCGAAGCGATCCGGCCGCCACTGAAACCGCTTCGAGAAACGATGCACTCGTCCTCATGGCAGTGTCAGACGAACCTGCGGCGTGTTTTGTTCCAAGTTTGTAGAAGCGATCCACGCGATTACCGTTTCGTCCACCCAGAAGCGCCTGCCCCGCCGGGACAGGAAGCCAAGATGACCTCCGTAGTCGGTCGCGATGAGCCGCAAAAACGAATTGCTTTGAAACGCGGAGTGAGTGTAGGTCTCAAAGGGGATGAAGGTATCGTCTTTCGCCTGAATCAGGAGAGTGGGGATGCGGATGCGATCGAGATAGTTGTTAGCGGATTGCGTGCGGTAGTAATTGTCCGCGTTGCCGAAGCCGAAAGAAGGCGCGGTAATCCGGTCGTCGAAATCGTAGAGCGACTTGGCGGAGAGCTGCTCGCGCGTGTAGCGGCCCGTGGCCATGACACGCTTCTTCATGCGGTTCACGAAGCGGCGTTCGTACAGGCGATTTTTTGGCTGGCCGATGCGTCTGGCGCACGCCGCGAGGTCAATGGGTGTCGAGATGGCGCAGACACCCGCGAGTAGCGCGCGAGCTCCTTCGCCAAGTTCACCCGCGAGCTTCAAGACGACATTGCCGCCGAGCGAAAATCCGGCGAGAAAAATGGGGTGCGATTCGCGGGCGCGTAGATGCTTCAGGTACGCCAGCAGATCGCTCGTCAAACCCGCGTGATAAAGCGTCTTGCAGAGATGCTGCGTGCCGCCGCAGGTTCGCATATGAAAACGATGCACGATAAATCCGGCTTCCACAGCCGCGTGGGACAGGGTGCGAACGTAGCCGGCTTCACCCGAGCCTTCGAGCCCATGCACGATCGCGATTGCGCCTTCGACGGGTCCGGCCGGTCTTTGTGTTTGGATTAGAACGCGGACATTCGGCTCCGTCTGGAAGTGCTCCGATTGAATCGGATACCGCGTGAAATCGAAGTGGCGCGGCCAGAAATTGCCGAGGATAGTCAGGATGTGCGGATTGCGAACGAGAGGGATGAAGGGCCGCAACCCCGATTGTAGCGACGACTGGATTTTGACTTCGCGGTGCGGCATCTGGTATAAATTCTCCTGATCCCGAATGGCGCACAAGAAAAAGATCGCCGGGCCGGAAAAAACTTTCGATGCGCCGCGGCGCGACGGAGCCGCGCAAAATGGGAATCAATTGAACGACTTTGAGCAGGCGATCCGGGTCTTCCGCGCTCAGAACTTTCAGGAAGCGCGAGACTTATTCCTGGTGGCGGCCGATGGCCCTCAGAAAGACATCTCCTACAACGCGCGCCTGCACGTCAGCATGTGCGACCGCCGGATCGAGAAGCCGGCCATCGAGCTGCACACGCTGGACGATCATTACAATTACGCGATCGAGCGTATCAATGCCCGGGACCTCGAACCGGCGCGGCATCATCTGGACATCGCGATCGGCCTCGACGGCACGGCGGATCACGTGTACTATGCCATCGCGCTCTGTTGCGGATTAAGTGGGGATCCGTCGGGCGCCTACGAAAATCTGAAGCGCGCGATCGATTTGGAACCGGGAAACCGGGTGGCGGCCCGCCAGGATGCGGACTTCGCGGCCATCGCGACTGTTCCGCAGATTCAACAGTTGCTCTATCCGCCGCTCTAAGTCCCTTTCGAAAAATGCGCCACGGGAATCAGCGACGTCCGTCCCTGCGGCTCGCCCGCTCTTGGTCTCGATGAAAGCTCGCGGTTCAACGTCATCACGAAATCCTCGATCTGCAGTTGCATTTCGGACATCTTCTCGCGCATGTTGAGAATGATTTCCACACCTGCCAGATTCACGCCTAAATCCCGCGTCAGGTGCAGGATAACTTCCAGGCGTTCGAGATCCGCATCGGTATAGAGCCGCGTATTCCCATCGCTGCGCGACGGCTTTAGCAGCCCTTCCCGTTCGTACAGCCGTAATGTCTGGGGGTGAATCTCATACTGCTCGGCGACCGAGGAGATCATGTAAGCGGCTTTCGATTTGGTCCTCATGCGTTCGCCTCCTTACCCTGGGCCCAGAGTTCTTCGCGCGGATCTTCGGGATGCAATTGGGCCAGCTCGCGCAGGATTTCCTTGGTGCGCTCATCCTGCACCTTCGGGGCTTGCACGGCGACTTCGACAATCTGGTCCGCGCGTTGGTTCTTACGCGCATTGAGAACGCCCTTCTCGCGCAGGCGGAATTTTTGGCCGTTTTGCGTTCCAGGCGGAATCTTGAGCAGGGCGCGGCCATCGATCGTCGGGACCTCGATCTTCGCTCCCAGGCCGGCTTCCGTAACGGTGATCGGCACGCGGATGTTAATCGTGTCGCCATCCCGTTTAAAGAACGGATGATCCTCAACCCGCGTCGTAATGTAAAGATCGCCGGGAGGCGCGCCATAGGTGCCCGCGTTGCCCTTGCCGGGAACGCGCAGCCGGGATCCGCTCTGTGCTCCGGCGGGAATCCGGATTTCCACCGTCTCCGTGCGGGCAATGCGTCCGTCGCCGTGACAAGTGGGACAAGCGTTCCGCAAGCGGCCCTTGCCGCCGCATTTGGGGCACGTCAAATTGAACTTCATCGCGCCCGCCATTTGCGAAACCGATCCGGTGCCGTTGCACTGGGGACAGCTTACCGATCCGCCGCCCGAAGATCCCGTGCCGTGGCACGTCCCGCAGACTTCATGCCGCGTGACGTTGATGCGCGCCTGCGTTCCGCGGATCGCCTGCCAAAAATCGATGCTCAGGGCGTATTCGAGATCGGCGCCTTTCTCGGGCTCATGTTCGTGCTCGGGAACGCCGCCGCCCTCGAAAATTTTCGAGAATATGTCGCGAAAAGCCCCGCCGCTTTCGGTCCGCTCGCCTTGCCGCGTTTTGGAACCTTGGCTATGCACGAACTGCTCGAAGTCGAACCCGTCGAAATTCATGTTCGGAGGAGGCTGCTGCGGCCCGCGCCCCGGATTTCCGTTGCCCGGATAGCCGCCGTTTTCCGAATAGAAACCCACTTGGTCGTACATCTCGCGCTTCTTCGGCTCGCTCAAAACATCATACGCTTCCTGCACGTTTTTGAAGCGGTCTTCGGCTGCCTTATCGCCCGGATTTAGATCCGGGTGAAACTTGCGCGCGAGCTTCCGGTAAGATTTGCGAATTTCGTCCTGCGACGCGTTCTTCGCTACTTTCAGAGTCTCGTAATAGTCGTGCTTGGGTGAAGAGGGCATAAAAAAGCGGGGGCAGGAACCCGTTTCCGAGCGCCTGCCCACTTGGTTTTCCGCTAATTACTTCTTGTCGTCGACATCCACGAACTCGGCATCGACCACATCGTCTTTGGGCTTCTCGCCCGCGTGCCCGCCAGTGCCGTTGCCGCCCTGGCCATCGCTTCCGGGTTGCCCGCCGGTCTGTCCACCCGCCGGTCCGCCGGGTTGCGACGAAGTCGCCTTGTACATCGCTTCCGCCAGCTTGTGGCTAGCGGTGGTCAGCTTGTCGGTCGCGGCGTTGAGTTTCACCGGGTCGCCGTCGGTCATCGCCTTCTTGGTTTCGGCAATGGCGGCTTCGATGTTGCTCGCATCCTCCGCGCCTACCTTGTCGCGATGCTCCTTCAGCGTCTTCTCGACGTTGTAGATCATGGCGTCGGCGCGGTTGCGGGCTTCGATGTTGTCCCGCTCCTTGCGATCGTCCGCCGCATGCAACTCGGCGTCCTTCGCCATCTTTTCTACTTCGTCCTTCGCAAGGCCCGACGAGGAAGTTATGGTGATTTTCTGCTCGTTATTGGTCGCCCGGTCCTTGGCGGTGACATTCAGGATGCCGTTGGCATCGATGTCGAACGTGACTTCGATCTGCGGAATGCCGCGAGGCGCCGGCGGAATACCGATTAGTTGAAACACGCCGAGCATCCGGTTGTCCTTCGCCATCCCGCGCTCGCCCTGGTAGACCTTGATTTCAACGGAGGTCTGGCTGTCGCCGGCTGTCGAAAACGTCTCGCTCTTGCGCGTCGGGATAGTCGTATTCCGGTCGATCAGCTTGGTGAACACGCCGCCGAGCGTCTCGATGCCGAGCGAAAGCGGGGTGACGTCTAGCAGCAGAACGTCCTTCACTTCGCCGCCCAGTACGCCGCCTTGAACCGCCGCGCCCACCGCGACTACTTCGTCGGGGTTCACGCTCTTATTCGGTTCTTTGCCGAACAGGTCCTTCACGATCTGCTGGATTTTCGGCATGCGCGTCTGGCCGCCGACCAGCACAACTTCGTCAATCTGTTGCGGCGTGACATTGGCATCCGCCATCGCCTGCTTGCAAGGGCCAACCGAGCGCTGCAGGATATCGTCCACCATCTGCTCAAACCGCGCGCGGGTGAGTTTCATCGCCAGATGCTTCGGGCCGGTCGCATCGGCCGTGATGAACGGCAGGTTGATCTCGGTCTCGAGCAGCGTCGAAAGCTCCATCTTGGCTTTCTCGGCGGATTCCTTCAGACGCTGAAGCGCCATCTGGTCTTTCGAAACGTCGATGCCCTGCTCTTTCTTAAACTCGCTGATGATCCAGTCGATGATTCGTTGATCGATATTGTCGCCGCCCAGATGGGTGTCGCCATTGGTGGACTTCACCTCCACCACGCCGTCGCCCACTTCGAGGATCGAAATATCGAACGTGCCGCCGCCGAAATCGTAGACCGCGATGGTCTCGTTCTTCTTTTTGTCCAAGCCGTACGCCAGCGCCGCCGCCGTCGGCTCGTTGATGATGCGCATCACCTCGAGACCGGCAATCTTGCCCGCGTCCTTGGTCGCCTGCCGCTGCGGATCGTTGAAGTAGGCCGGAACGGTGATCACGGCCTGCGTGACCTTCTCGCCAAGATACGCTTCCGCGGCTTCCTTCAACTTGGTGAGGATCATGGCCGAAATCTCGGGAGGGGAGTATTTCTTGCCGTTGATATCCACCCGCGCGTCGCCATTCTCGCCGCGAACCACTTTGTACGGCACCATCTTCATTTCTTCGGTGACTTCATCGGCGCGGCGTCCCATGAAGCGCTTGATGGAAAATATCGTGTTTTCGGGGTTGGTGATTGCCTGACGTTTGGCCACTTGTCCAACCAGCCTTTCGCCAGTTTTCGTGAATGCCACAACCGACGGCGTGGTTCGGGTGCCTTCCTGATTGGGGATCACCGTCGGCTGACCACCTTCCATAACGGCGACACAGGAGTTGGTGGTCCCGAGGTCGATTCCGATAATCTTGCCCATTTTTTGAGCCTCCTAATAATTGCCTGACGCGACGCCAAAGCGGTGTTC
>JALYXS010000102.1 GCA_030946965.1 Acidobacteriota bacterium | reverse complement strand
AGATTCTGGCAACCGGCCTTGGCAAGGTGAAACCCAACTGGCCGACCGGAATGCCGGCGCCGCTCGATAACCCTCCCGCCGTGGTAGCGAATGTGCAGGCGTTCGTGGACCGGGTTCCGGTCGAGGTGACGCGCGCTACTCTCGCGCCCGGCTATGTAGGGCTCTACTTGATTGAATTGCAGCTCCCCGCCCTGGTGAATTCGGGTCCGGCGGAACTGAGTTTATCGGTGGAGGGGCAAGAGAGCAATCGCGTCCGCTTGATCTTGGAAGCTGGAGACAATTAGCGCCACAAATCCATGCGCGCGCTTGCTCTTGCAGTTTGCCTCGCTTCCCTGGCGTTGGGGCAGAATGTTACCCGCGTTTTTACCTTGACGAACGCGACAGCGGTGACGAGTCTACAAGAGATTGCTACTACCGTGCGCACGGTGGGGCAGATTCAACAACTCTCCGTGGACAATGCCTTGGGCGCGCTCACCGTGAAAGGGACATCCGATCAGATTGCGCTCGCCGAGTGGCTGGTTCCGAAATTGGATGTGGCTGGAACGTCTTTTCGGGGTCCGCAAGACTACTGGGTGGGCGGAAACAGCGACGATGTCGTGCTGGTGCTTGACTTGGCGCATGCTACGACGCGCCCGGGCTTGCAGGAAATCATCACCACTCTTCGAACGGTCGCGGAAATTCAAAAGATCTTCATGGTAACCGCGCCCAAGATCGTGACGTTGCGCGGCAATGCCGGCCAGATTGCTTTGGCCCGGTTCTTGATTCCAGCGCTGAACGCAGAGATAAACCCAGCGCCGCCGGCCACGGAAAGCCACATTGTGAGCCGATTCAAGATGGGCAACCCCAGCAATGATACGGTTTTAGTGTATGCGCTGGCGCACGCGAACAGTCCGCAAAGCGTTCAGGCGATTATCACTACTCTGCGCGGGGTACTCGATATCCAGAGGATCTTCCAGGTCAGCTCACCGAAGCTGCTGGCAATGCGCGGTAGTTCGGACCAGGTGCGGATGATCGAATGGCTGATTCCCGAACTGGACCGGGAGACCGCGAACACCGGCGGCAACGAGGCGCGCGTGCCCGGCGGGAACGACGACGTTGTACATGTGTTCTATCTATCGCGCCTGACGAGCATGGAGAGCCTAATTGGCCTCCTAAAAGAGTTGCGGTCGATAGCGCGCTTTCCCCGGGCATCGGTACAGAACGCACCCGCGGCGCTGGTGCTGCGAGGGACCGCGGACCAGATTGCGTTGGCGGGAAGGACGATCGAGTTGAGAGATCGAGCAAACTAACACCTCGCGAGAACTTTGAACCCGGAAGCCGGGTTCAAACCGTATTACGATACGTCTATCCGTGTCCTTTTCCCGGTCGTCTATTTTGCCCCAACGTATTCCTCTGGCTCTCCCTCTTTTTTGCCTTTATCTTTTTATGGGTTCGGCGAGTTGTTTCGCCGTGGACGTCGGCAGCGGTTCCCCCAATTCGGCGATCCAAGATCAGTTTGTGAACGCGTTTTATCAGAACGGGTTTGCGTATCTGGTGGCGCTGCCTCCGCTCGCGGATGTGAAGAAGTTCGGGCCAAACGGGCTGGTTCAGGAATTTCAGGACACCAAGAAAACCACCGGCGTGAAGCTCGCTTTAGTCCTGCCCGACATCAATAGCCCCACTGTCATTTTCCAGGTTTTGGGCGACCTATACCCTTATTACAGCAGCCTTGGCGTAGCCGTCGCCGGGTTCCCCACCGCCAGCGAAATGCATTGCCCGCTGATCAACGGCATTCAGTGCACGTATCAGAACTTCTCCCTGGGAACGACGCTATTTGCGTTTCAGACGCCGAACAGCAACGGGCAGAATATCCCGGTGGACGGCCCGTTCTACACGAAATGGATGGCTCTGGGCGGCGTAGGCGGCGCTCTCGGGATTCCGTTGGGCGACGATGTCGCGATCACGTCCTCTTTTAAGACCACCGCCAACGTCCAGACGTTTACCGGCGGCGCAATTTACAACATCACCTCCGGCGCGCAGAACGGCCAAACATTCGCGGTGATCGAGCCAACTTACGACGTTTACCGAGGTTTCTCAGGGCCGGCCGGCCTCCTCGGATTTCCCACTTCGGACAACATTCTTTCGACTGGCGGTCCAACGATGGGCCTGAATCATCAGAGTTTCGAGGGCGGCACGCTCCAATTTATGACGGGATCCACGCCCGTCTTGGTGACGCCTGTTACCGAGGTTCAATTAAGCCCGCCCGGACCGTTGCGCCTGAATTTGGGCGACACGGTTCAAGTCGCGGCGAATACTTTCACGGGCGCGGGTAGTCCCGCAACCGGGCGCGCGGTCAGCTTTGCGACGTCGAGCGGACGGGTGGTGAGCATTCAGATTTCAGGCGCGACGGTGACCTTAAAAGCCGTGGGCGCGGGCACGGCCACGATTACCGCGACCAGCGAAGGCCAGGTCAGCCTCCCTTTGGCGGTCACGGTGGGAGCCCAATGCTGCGGAGTGGGGGAGGGCGCGCCCTCGGCGCAGATCCAGCAGGCGTTTCAGGATCTTGTTACCCGCGATC
>JALYXS010000101.1 GCA_030946965.1 Acidobacteriota bacterium | reverse complement strand
TTGCAGCGCGATCACGCCATCGAGCTTCGCCGAATCGTGCAGATCCGCCGTTTCGAGGCCGTTCAGCTTCAACTGGATGTGGTCTCCGTCGCAGGTAATTTCGTACTCATTCCAGTCCTTCAGCTTGACGACGGTTTTCGCTTTCGGCCAGCCATCCACCATGATCCCGCGCGTACCCTTCTCTTCGTAGATGTTGCCCCAGTAATTGTCCGCGGCGGCGTCGGCCTGATAGCCCTTCACCACCCAATCGGGAAGCGCTTCGCTGCGAAACTGGATGCCGCTATTGTGATTGCGAAGCTTCATCTCCACTCGAAGGATAAAGTTCGCATAATTGCCGTTCGCGATCAGAAATTCGTTGTGCTTCAGCGGCACGCCTTCCGTGGAGCCGGCGATCATGCCGTCGCGCACGCTCCAAAGGCGCGGGTCGCCATCCCATCCATCCAGATTCTTGCCGTTGAAGAGGGGCTTAAAGCCCTCCTCGGCGAAAGCCGCGAAAGAAAACACGGCAAGGCCAAGAAAAACGCATGGGAATAGGAGGCGCGCCAGCTTCGTGATCATGGTAGGAGCTATGTTCTCTCAATCTTGACGGAATTGATTTTGACTTCTTTCTTGGGACGGTCCTGCGAATCCTTGGGCGATTTCGAAATTTTCTCGGCTACGTCGTAGCCCTCCACCACTTCACCGAAGATGCTGTGTTTGTTATCGAGCCAGGGAGCCGCGGCCACGGTGACAAAAAATTGGCTGCCATTGGTGCCGGGGCCTGAATTGGCCATGGAAAGCAGGCCCGGTTTAGTATGCTTGAGCGTGGGATGGAACTCGTCGGCGAACTTGTAGCCCGGACCGCCGCGCCCCGTGCCTTCCGGGCAACCTCCCTGGATCATGAAGTCCGGAATCACTCGATGGAACACCAGATTGTCGTAAAAGGGCTTGCCTGTCTTGGTTCCTTCGGCGAGAGACACGAAGTTTTCGACGGTCTTCGGAGCCTTATCGGGGAATAGTTTTACCTTGAATTTCCCCTCGGTTGTATCGAAGAGAGCGTAGGTTTCGTTGGGCATTACGGTATTGTATCGAACCCGTTACTTGTAGACTTCCGGCGCTCGCGGGCCGCGAGGCTGGCTAATTCGTCGGCGCGGTTGTTGTCGTTGTGCAAGGCGTGCCCCTTGGTCCACGCCCACCGGATCTGGTGCCTCCCGGCGTGCGCGTCCAGATCTTCCCAGAGGTCCCTATTGATCACCGGCTTCTTCGCGGAGGTGAGCCAGTTTTTCTTTTTCCAGCCCGCGATCCAGCTCGTAATGCCGTTGCGGAGATATTCGGAATCGGTGATCACTTCCACGTCGCACGGCTCTTTTAGAGTGCGAAGCCCCTCGATGGCGGCCGTGAGCTCCATGCGATTGTTGGTAGTGTGAGGCGCCCAGCCGAATAGCTCTCTTTTATGTTCGCCAAAGCGCATGATACAGGCCCAGCCGCCCGGCCCCGGGTTGCCGAGACACGCGCCATCGGTAATCAGCGTGATTTTTTTCATGTGGCGCTTATGTGGCGGCCAGCGGAACGAAGAAACTGTCCACTAGATCTAAAATCTTCCGAGGCTCATTCGCGTGGTAGATTTCGCCGCGCAGCTTCGACCCGCCCTGAATCCCGTGGGTAAAATACGTCGCGAACTGTTTCATTTTCCCGGAGACATCGCTTTCGTCCCGTTCCATCAGCATCGTGTAGTAAGTCCGCATCATCTTGTAGCGGTCGCGATCGGTTGGCGGCTCGTAAGCTCCCGTCTCGAGATATTGTTGCATCTGCCGGAAAATCCACGGGTTCGAAGATGCCGTGCGGCCAATCATGACGCCATCGCATCCGGTTTGCGCGCCCATGCGGACAGCATCTTCGGGCGTCAAAATATCGCCATTGCCGATCACTGGGATCTTCACGGCGTTCTTCACTTCGGCGATGCGCGTCCAATCCGATTTCCCCGCGTACCCCTGCTCGCGCGTGCGTGGATGTAGCGCTACCGCCTGCAAGCCGCAATCCTCGGCCAGACGCGCCATCTGCACCGCCACAAGTTCCTCGTCGTTCCACCCGGCCCGAAACTTCATCGTGAATGGGATCGAAATCGCCTTGCGAACGGTTCGAAGCAGCGTTTCGACTAGAGGAAGGTCGCGCAGCAACCCCGATCCGCCGTTGCACTTCACTACTTTGTTTACCGGACAGCCGAAATTGATATCGAGAATGTCGAACCCCAGATCCTCGCAAACGCGCGCCGCCTCCGCCATCACGTGCGGATCGGCGCCAAATAGTTGCGCCGTGATCGGATGCTCCTCCGGCTCGAACGCCAGATAGCGTAATAGAGTCTTGCTCGGCTTGTTGGTGCGGAGGGAGGCGCTGACCCCATGCGAGCTGGTGAACTCGGTCATAATAAGGCCACAACCGCCCAGATTGCGGATAAACCTTCGGAAAACTGTGTCCGTGACGCCCGCCATCGGGGCGAGCACGGTCGCGGGCTCGATGCACAGGGGGCCGATCGAAAAACCGATGGGAAAAGTTGCGGGCAATGGGGTTATTCAATTTTAACGGTTGCGGACCGGAAACGAAACCCCGGCCATCGCGTCACAACTGCTTGGAGGCAAAACAATTATGAAGCCCATACAGGTAGGAATATTAATGGTGGCGGCCGCGGTGGGCGGCGGATTATTTATGACGTGGCGAAATCACGCTACCCGGCCAGCCGCTGAGCCGGCCGAGGTTTCCGGCACGGTTCCCACTACCATTTCAACTGTTCCATCCGAGCCTGAACCGGCCGCCGCTCCTGGAAAGCCTTCTTCATTTAGCGAGCGGCGCTCCGTAACGGAGAAGCACAAAAATTCACCCGCTCCGGGGCGTGAACAGATGGCGGCAGCGCATCCGCCGAGTCAGCCGGTCACCGTTGCGACTCCCGCGCCGTCCACGCCAGCGCCGGTTTCCGAGCCTCCGGTTCGAAATGAGCCGGCGCCTCCGCCACCCCCGCCGCCACCGGTTCGGGTGACCCTCGGCTCAGGTACGACGATTGCGGTTCGTACAATCGAGGCTCTGGCGAGCGACCGGAATTCGCCGGGCGACAGTTTTTCGGCAACGCTCACGCAACCCGTGGTGGTGGATGGTTACGTCCTCGCCGAACGGGGCGCCCGGGCCGAAGGACGGGTGGTGGAGTCGAAGAGAGCCGGACGAGTGAAAGGCGCGGCCGATCTCGCAATCCAGTTGACCCGCCTTACCACGGCGGACGGCCAGAACATCCCGATTGAAACCGAGAATTTCGAAAGGCAGGGGACGACCCGGACGAAGGAAGAGGCCGCGAAAGTGGGTGGCGGCGCCGCTCTTGGGGCAATTATTGGCGCGATCGCCGGCGGAGGGAAAGGCGCCGGCATCGGGGCTGGCGTGGGCGGTGCGGCGGGCGCGGGAGATGTTTTGCTGACCCACGGCAAACCGGCCGTGCTGCCCAGCGAAACACTTATCAGCTTCCGGCTGCGCGCGCCGGTAACTATCACCGAGAAGCGGTGACATACGGCGATTCCCGTGTTCTTGATGGCGCTCCATTCAATTTTCTTGCTGCCGCTTCCGGCTAAGGCTGCCACATTCGATCACCTGAAAAGAGCCGGTGTGGCGTTATCGATTGCGGCGACGATCGCCGAAAGGTTGGTCTTCAGGATTGGCAGTTGCGGATAGCGCGATAACCGCGAGCCGCCGCCCTGCAAAGGAGGCGGTCACAACGTCGTGTCGCCCCAACAGCATCCGCAAGGCATGGTCAAGATTTTCGTCCAGCAAGACTCTCAATGGCGCGGTTGCTCACTTTGAGCGTGGGCGAATTCAATGAGGCGCTTAATCTGGTCAACGGAAAGAGTGGGGAATCCCTCGCGTAGTTCTTCGATGGTTCGCCCATTTCGTAACTGCCGGCAATGGCCCTGCGGCATAATGCGGGTGCCACGCACAACGGGCCGCCCCGATACCTTGCCGGGCACGCGTTCGATGAGTTCGCACCAATCAATGGTGCTGCCGTTGTTGCTGTTCGTCATTGTGGGGCTTCCCTGATT
>JALYXS010000097.1 GCA_030946965.1 Acidobacteriota bacterium | reverse complement strand
AAACACGAAGATTGCGTTCAACGCCGGGTCGCTCACCGATTCCATCGTGATGCGAACCGAAGATTACTTGAAAATCGCCACGCCGCGGATCTTCCGCTTCGCCGTTTAGCTTTTACGAATCGAATCTCGCCAGCAGCGGGCCAAGCGCGTACGCGCTAAAAAGCCCGGCTAAATAAATGACCGCCGAGATCCACAGAATCACCCGGCTCACGCGGCTTGCCGTATCGCAAGCGCCGTTAGCGTCCACCGGACAGGCTTTCCTTCGATACAGAAGGTTTCCGCCAATCAGAATGCCTGCGATCGAGAACACCCAACTCTTATGATGCGAGAGCGCAACCAGCCACGGGACGGCCGATAACACGGCCGCCACCGTCGCGCCCAGTCCCAACAGCACCAGGAGCGATGGCAGTGCGCAGCATAGCAGTGTTCCGAACGACGTAAATAGCGACAAGTAGCTCCCGAACGTAGACTGCCGTTCCATTTCAATCTCCTTTGATCGTCTTAACTCGGAGCACCGCTTCGGACTTCTTATCTTTCGGCGGTGTCATCGTCCCTTCAACCGTGACGGCGCGCCCGGCGTACTGCTGGAATCCGTCAATCGCGTAACTCTGGTTCAAGCCGGAGACGTTGAGACGCGGTTTTCCATTCGCCACAACAATTTCGCCGCGCACCACGACGCCGGTATCCTTGGCGGAAAATCCGTTATTCCGTACCGTGTCCCAGAGCTGCTCGATCCGCACCGTGTTGCCTGGCTTCAGCTTCACGCCCGCCGAGCCCTTATTCAGGCTCACGTCCACCGATTCCACTCCAGGAATCTTTTTGATTGCCACGTTCACGACGTGGGCACAAGTCATTCAATCCATGCCGAAGATGGATAGATCGATTTGACGGAACTCGGCTGCTGCCGGGACGGCTCCGGCGAGCACGAAAAGGCAAATTAGTTTTCGCATGATTTTCTCCTTAAAAGAAATAGGCTAAGTCGATGACGACGCGAAATCTTTCGCGTGGATAGATTGAGCTAAAGGCGTTGCGGCTTACCGCGCGGTAAACCGGGAATTGAATACCGCCCGAGATTGCGTAGTTCTTATAGATGCCAAGCGTGCTTGGCCCAACAAACAACTGATGGGTCTGGCTGGCGTCGAGTTCGATTCCGCGTGTACCCGCGCGTTCGCCCGCGACCTCGCCGAAAACGCGCCAGTCCCATCGCGGGTAGTCCGTCCGCCAGGATTGCGGCCGGTAGCCGTAGACCAGGTTGTAGGTAAACAGGCCGGGACGCCGGTCGCCCTTCGCCTCGGCATAGCGCTGATAGCTTCCGCCGCCCCAAAGGTAGTGGCTGCGGGAGGCGAGACCGCTAACCGCGCCCAGGTAGCCTCCCGGCGCGCGGGCGATTCCTCTCAAGGCTCCGCCCGATTCCTGCGGACCCGGCACGAGTAACCCGCCAATCACGGCACTTTCAACGCGCGAGCCGACACCGGTATCTTTGCGATGGAAGCGCCAAGTGAGGAGGCTTTCGAAGTCGCTTCTCATCGGCGTGAAAGCCGAGACGCGCGACGGGGGCAGATCTTCGGACTTGAAAAGTATCGGAGCCGAGACCGAGATTTTGAGATTTTCGGTAATGCCGTAGCCAAGCAGTCCGCGCATCATCGCACCCGACTCTAACGAGCTTGCGCGCCCCATGATGCTGGTATCGAAACTCCAGCCTCCCTTGGGGTTCGTAGGCGTTGCAAGCGCGAAAACGGGCCCGTGGCCAGAAGCCGCCGCGGGTGTTTGAATAACGAACGGCAATAAAAATAAGTAAACAGTTCTTGCCATCTGGATTCTCCTTGAATTTCATAAAACGCAACTCCCGCAAGGGAGCGGCCGACAAATGAATTTTTAGGAGTCTCTAGACGAGGAAACTGGAATGCAGTATTTGGAGATCGGGGGGCGAGTGCTCGACGGAGCCGGCGAAAAGCCGATGACTCGAAAACGCGAAAATCGTTACCGTGGGAGGTATCCCGCGGAAATCAGGCAACACGGCCAGTACGACGTGGCCCTGGGCCGAACCCTGGACCTCCATCGGCATCTTGTTGCAATCTTTTTTAGCGTGCTTGGCGGGCGAGGGGTTCTCGCTTCGCTCACACTGCCCCGCCTTATTGCAGCAACTCTTGGCGGCGCTGTTCGGGAACATGAAAAACTGCGAGCAGGAAATGCAGCCGCCCCAAAACAAGGTTCCAACCAGCAGCAGCGCAAGCAACGGGATGGAAAGCGATCGAAGCACTGCTTTTATTATACAGACGTCGGCCGCGTCATTTTGTGGGAGCTTTCTTCACCCGTGCTTTCGAGGCCGCTTTTGGCGGCGCTTCGGTTAC
The DNA here is from genome assembly GCA_030946965.1 of Acidobacteriota bacterium. Lineage (GTDB taxonomy): Bacteria > Acidobacteriota > Terriglobia > Bryobacterales > Bryobacteraceae > JALYXS01. Next base: position 2,133 of record JALYXS010000097.1, on the reverse strand, counting down.
AGGCGTTTGGATCGGTTCCGGTTCATCGTGCACCGCTACCGGTTCGGGCGCCGCGGAGGCGCGCGGAGGGGCATCCGGCATCGTGGCGAGCACCTCGTTGAATAGCGCGGCCTTGCGGGAATCCACTTTCGGCGGAGGCGCCTGCTCGCGCCGGTAATCGTGGTCGTTGTAGCAGGTGCGGCAGCGAACCTTGGCGGGCTCCTCATTCAGAATCGAGACCACCGAATGATTGGTCAACCGGCGGCACTTCACGCAATAATCGTCAATAATGTCGCCCAATCGCGATTCCCGCATTCTTTCCTCCTAAGGGGTGCTTTCCTGAACTGCAACGGGCGAGGCTGTTGCGGCCGGTGGCTCCGGTAGCACCCAGTTCGCCGCGTCAAAGCCCACATACTTGCAGATCTTCAACTCGCCGGATTCGGTTTCGAGCAAATCGCCCAAGTCGAGTGGATGGCCGGACTCGCGCAACGCCGCCCACGCGGCATACTCGTTTTCCGCCGCCACCTCTCCCGCCTCGTCATAATCCTTCGGCTTGACGCCGGCCGTCCCGGTTACGTGCGGAGCCCATCGGAAAGCCTGGCGGGGCACGTCCTTCATCCGGTGTATCCGATATTGGTGTACAAGACCGTCGCGCATAAAAGCCTCATTGTAATGGAAAGCGATGCGCGGCGTCGCGCTCGCCAAGGTCGATCCAGCGCCGGATATTGTCTCGTTTCCATACGAGAGCGTCGCGGGCCGTCCCCATCGATTCACTCGGCGAGATCGTTGTTATCTTCAGGTTACCCGGTAGTTTCGGGCTGCCTCTCAAATCCCGGATGGCGTCAAAACCCGCGCGGATCCACCAGGGCGAAAGTTTTGGAAGCGAGTGTACCGCGACGATTCGCGTGGCCCCCATTTCCGCCGCCGCCCAGACCGGCAGTGCCTCCAGCAAACCGCCGTCGGTGAAGCGCGTTCCCGCGATCTTGACTGTCGGCAGCAGAAACAGAATCGAGCAGGTAGCGAGCAGGTGATGCGGCTGAATGCGGTCCGCTCGAATCAGCCGGGTCTGGAACCAGGGCAACTGCACCACTACCAATCCAAATGGGATTTTGGGCGTGTAGGCTCGATGGAGCCAATCGGCCTTCTTTGAAAGCGCTTGGGAATTACGAAGCGTCATCAGCGAGGCGGTCGATGGATCGAGCCAATGCCCCGCCAGTTCCGCACCACTGCAGCCGCCCGCAATGGGCCATCCGTTCAGAGCGCCGACCGACGCGCCGATCACCAAGTCCGGTTGGAGATGGCGCTCGATGGTCTTCCACGCTCCGGCCTGATACGCCCCGAACATGCCCCCGGCCGAGAGCACCAGCGCCGTTTTTCCCTGCATCGTCCCCGTTCTTATGTTAGACATGAATTCATGGGGTTTGATTTAAATGCGTATGGGCCGGAAATCGGGGCTATTCTCGCCCTCGACGGCGCGGGAGGGCGATTGATGCCGCTCGCGCCACAAGCTTGTTCATCGGACGAAGCCCGGCGGATACTCAAAGGGTCGCACGCGCGGGATCTCTTTGCCCACTCGCGAAGTCCCGAAGCTGCCCTAAGCGGCTTGTTCCTATATTTTTCGTGCCTGGACGAAGCGCATGCGATCGCGCAGGGTGTTTCGACGCCAGAGGGCAGTTGGTGGCATGGCATCATGCACCGTCAAGAACCCGACCCAGGCAACGCCGCGTATTGGTTCCAAAAGGTCGGAAATCACCCGGTTATGGAAACACTGCGGCAGGCCGACGCGCGTTATCCCGGCCCAGTGAAATTCATCGACATGTGTGAACATGCCCGGCGAAATCCGGGGTCGCCCGAAGAAAAGGCGGCGCGGGAAGTTCAACGCGCGGAATGGCAGCTCCTTTTCGACTGGTGCGCCCGTTGCGCGTGAAACGCTTCTGGCTCATTCTGCTGATCCCGCTTGCCTTGCTCCTCGCCTGGGAACTGCGCCGGAGGTCCGAGCCGCCGAAGGTTCCATTCGCTAAAGCGCGCCGCGAAACCCTGATCAGCATGTTGCCCACTAACGGCAAGGTCGAGCCGATCGAGTGGCAGGCGGTACGCGTCGATTCGCCCGGACTGGTTGTCAAAGTAGCGGTTCTTCCGGGCCAGCAGGTGGCA
>JALYXS010000083.1 GCA_030946965.1 Acidobacteriota bacterium | reverse complement strand
TCGCACGCCGTTCGGTAGAGCGATTCCCTCGTGGACCACCCGCTTTTTCCCCTTCGCGTCGATGAACAAAACGCGATGCGCTTGCTACCCTTCTGGCAGGCGTACAAGCGGCCCTCGGGGTCGAACATTAGTCCATTCGCGCCGCCGCTGTTGTCCTTGAAAACGGTGACCTTGCCATCGACCGCGATTTTGTGAATCCCGTTATTCGGGACGTCGCTGAAGAAAACATTTCCTTCGCGATTGACCGCCGGGCCTTCGGTGAATTTGTGTCCCGAGCTTGCGACTTCCCACTCGCGCGAAAGATCGACAATGGTGCTGATACTGCGCTCGTTGACGGCGGCCGGTTTCGAGATCGGCTTCGGATAATCCCGCCAGAGCCAGCCACGTCCTGGTTTGGCAAGATACCAGCTTCCCGAATAAATGTTCCGATCGTTTTTGCCGTCCTGCTGAAAGACGCGAAGCGGCTTTGGCTCCGTTTTGCGGATCGGCGACGGATAGATTCCTCCACCTTTCAAATTCGGGTAGCTGCTGATAAAGCTGAGCACGCGCCGGAACGCGTCGGGACGGTTCCACGCGACGGTGAAGGCCGCGATACCGCCCGAACTCGACCCGCTACGCGGGCGTTACGGTCGCCCAGAGCGTCGTATTCGAAGGCTCATGGTGTTTTTCGACGGCGGAGCAATAGTTAGCGAAAAGGGGAGCTGGCGCGTTCCCTGCGGAACCGTCCCTTTGAAACTTCATCGGCAATCCCAACTCAAGATCCTGCAACAGCCAAGTGTGAACTTACGCACGTTAATCGTGCGCCCATTGGAGAGGTACATGCTCAACTGGATTTCAAGTGAGGATCGCACGATGATAAGAAAATTTAACTTGAATTCTAGAAGAGGTTTTATTGCCGGCTCGGCCGGCGCGCTTGGTGGAATCGCCGCCGCGAATTTAATGGCGCAGAGTGGGGGCGGCACGGGCGCCAACGTTTCCATGCCCACCGATCTCGATGTTCTAATGTACGCCTTGCGCCTCGAACGCCTGGAAGCCGCCTTTTATGCGCAAGGATTGGCGAGACTCTCGGCAACGGATTTCGGAAAGGCCCAAATTGCCGACAGCCTTTCGAGTTCACAGAGCAACACGCTATACGCGAACTTTCAAGCCATTCGCGATCATGAGCAGACCCACGTAATGCAGATCGGTTCCGTCATTACTTCGCTCGGCGCGACGCTTCCCGCGCAGGATACGTACACATTCAGCCCAAACGGTGTCGACACCACGACGTTCGCAAGTGCCGATAATTTTGTCCAGGTTGCGGACGTTCTCGAGAACACGGGCACGTCGGCCTATGACGGGGCGATCCGGTTTGTGAGCAATCCGGATTTGAAGCAGGCTGCCGCGACTATCGCCACGGTTGAAGCTCGGCACGCCGCTTATCTCAATGAACTCACCGGGAAATCGCCTTTCCCGGCGGCCAACGACACGCCGCTTACGATGGATCAAGTCGTTGCTCTAAGCAAGCCTTTCCTAACGAACGCGAATTCCGCCGCGCCGATTTCGCCTACCATCAGCCTGACGCCGCGTACTTTCTCGACAAGCGCTACAACTATTCCGCTCGATGCCTCGGCTTCAGTCGCGGCGAACGGCGGAACCTTACGATACATTTGGGAAAACACGCTCGGCGGCCCCTACGTCAAGTTCTCGGACCCCAATAGCCCGACCCCAATGATTACGTTCCTCAATGGCCCCGGCCTCTATACTCTGTTGCTATCGGTACTCGACAGCGCCGGGAACGCGAGTTCCCTCGAAATCAAAATCACGTACTCGGGCACATAAACGCGTGGGGTGGCCGGAAGATTCGTCCACCCTGCGTTTCTGCGAAACTGGAATCATGCTCTCTTGGATTCCATTCCCAATCAATCACGACGATTGCCGTTCAGCTTGTTTAGCCATCGTCGCTGGAGATAATGGAATTCAACAAATCCGATTCGACGGATTGCCACCCGAGGATTGCGTTCGCGACGATACGCATCCCGCGCTGCTTGCCGCCATGGAACAGCTCCAATCGTATTTCGCGGGGGAGCTGCAGGCGTTCGATTTGCGGCTTGACGCGCGCGGCACGCCATTTCAGAAGCAAGTCTGGCGCGAGCTTCAACGGATTCCATATGGAGAGACCCGCAGCTACGCGGACGTCGCTAATGCCATTGAATCGCCGAAAGCGGTGCGCGCCGTGGGGGCTGCCAACGGCAAGAATCCGATCCCGATTGTCGTACCGTGCCATCGCGTAATTGGGTCCGATGGAAGCCTGGTCGGTTTCGGTGGCGGCATGGAGATGAAAAAACTCCTGCTGAATCTGGAGAACGAAAGTGCTCGGCGAGCATCAGAAGCGACAGCTTGACGAAGCGGGATTTCTCGCGCTGCCTGGCCTTTTACCGCATGGATTACTGGAAGAGTTGTGCGCGCGGGTGGAACGATTGTTTGCGCGGGAGGGTGCGCTCGCCGGGTCCGAATTTAAACTGGAGCCGGGCACGCGCCGGCTATCGAACCTGGTGAATAAAGGCGAGGTTTTCGAACGAATCATCGAGACCCCCGAAATTTTGGAGTGCATGAGCTGGGTCCTCGGACCGGAGTTCAAACTGAGCAGTTTGAATGTGCGTTCCGCGAATCCTCTGTCCGATTGCGGGCAGCCGCTGCACGCCGATAGCGGCGCGATTAGCGACGACCAGGGTTATTGGGTCTGCAATTCCGTTTGGATGCTGGACGATTTCACGGCGGAAAACGGCGCCTTGCGCGTAGTGCCGGGGTCGCAGCGCTGGCGCCGCTTGCCCGCGCCGGAAGAGACGCATGCGGACGAACAATTGGTTACCGGTCCCGCGGGAACCGTTGTTGTGATGAACGCCCACATGTGGCATGGGGGAACCGCGAACCGCACGACGGCTCCTCGCCGGGCGATGCATGTCTACTATACGCGGCGCGATAAGCCCCAGCAGCAATATCAGAAGAGCTTGTTGAGCGCGGAAGTGCAAAACCGGGTAAGCGCCCTTGGACGGCGGCTATTGGCGCTTGACGATCCCCAAAATGACGAACTCAGCGCGACGGGAGCCGGCGTGAGCGGATTTTTGAAGTAGTCACGGCCCGAAAGCAATTATATTTTGCGCGTTTGTATGTAGATGCGAATGCGCGAGTCCGAATCGGCCGGCTCCGCGGGCTATGGTGAAGCCGAAAAGAAGGAGTTCGGTCCTCGCTGTCAGTCCCTCACTCTAACCTTTTTTCCTACCTCGAAACCCCACCCGCTCCCACCGTGGAGCGCTCCGCCAACGTGCCGGACTCCTTCCGATCTCTCATCCCGGCAAATACTTCCATTAGCTTGCGAATATCCGCCACATCTTCAGGACGGCAATCGATCAATGGCGGGCGCACCGGGCCCGCCGGCATGCCTAAGATCTCCATCGCTTCTTTCATCACCGAAACTTCATAGCCTTTCACGCGGTCGCGGATCGCGTAGAGAGGATGCACGTAGCGGTTCATCAGGCGCGTCAGCCGCGCATGATCTTGCGAAATCGCGGCGTCGGCAAGTTCCAGGGAAATCCGAGGCGCAATGTTCGAGATGCTCGATGTATACGCCTGAACGCCAACCGCGAAGTATTCCGGCACGCAGTCGTCGCCCAATCCTCCCAGCCAAGCCAGGCGGTCCCCCACATGCTGCATGATGCGCTGATACTTGCGCGCGCTACCCTGACCGTCCTTCCACGCCGCGAGCGTAGGCACGCGATCCGCCAGGCGCGACACCATTTGCGGAGTAAACACCGCCCAATCGCGGCTGTAAACCATCATGGGCAGGTTTGTCGCTTTACCAATCTCTTCGTAGTAAGCGAATAGACCGCTCTCGGGAGCGTTGGAATAATAGGGCGGCAGCACCAGAATGCAATCGGCTCCGGCTTTCTCCACGCGGCGCGCAATCTCGACGCCCATTGGCGTGTTGAATCCGGTCCCGGCCACCACCGGCATCCGGCCGCCGGCCGCCTCCACCGTGGTCTTTACAACGCGCTCGATCTCGTCGATCGAAAGCGAGTACAACTCTCCCGTTCCGCCCGCCGCGACCATCGCGCAAAAGGGATATTCCGCCATCTCGGAGACGTTGCGCGTAAGCGCCTCAAGGTCGAGCGATAAGTCTTTTCGAAACGGCGTTACGGGGAAGCCGAACACGCCTTTCAATTGGCGGGCAAATTCGCGGTGGGTCACGTGTTTTGTTTTAGCACAGTCCCCGCTAGAAAGACTCCCAGCCAGACGGCCAGGTATCCCGCTACAACGCTTCCGATAACGTTGAGCAATCCGATCCAGTGCATTCCTTCGCGCTCCGCCATAAACGTCTCAAAGGCAAAGCTGGAAAAAGTAGTGTAGCCGCCCAGAAAGCCAACCACGATCAGCAAGCGCCAGTTCGGATGCAGATCGGAGCGCGCGTTCAGAAGCGTCATGACCGCCCCAATGGCGAAACACCCACTGACATTTACCAGGAAGGTGCCGAGCGGGAAACGCCCTCCGAAGCGATTCACGATTGCGCTTGCGGCAAGGTACCGGCTGAGCGCACCGGCCGCGCCGCCGAGGAGGATAACTAAATAGCGATCCAAGAATCTAGTTTAGAAAGTAAGTCCGGTACAAAGTATCCCGCTGCTTCGGCACAAACCCCGCATCGCGGATCATATACCGCAGTTCCTCTTCGGAGGCGCGATTGTGCGCCCCCGCCGATGACACAACGTTCTCTTCGATCATGATGCTGCCTACGTCATTCCCGCCGAATCGCAGCCCGATCTGGCACGTTTTCAATCCCGGAGTCACCCACGACGATTGAATATTCAAAATGTTGTCCAGGTAAATGCGGGAAATTGCCAACGTCTTGAGAAACTCAACCGCAGTCGCCTCTTCTTTGATAAAACGCCCCAGGGAGGTATTTTCTCGCTGAAAACTCCAGGGAATAAAGGCCGTAAATCCGCCCGTGTCTTCCTGAATCTGCCTTACGATATCGAAGTGGTTCATGCGCTGCTCCAGTGTCTCGCCGCAACCGAACATCATGGTCGCGGTAGTGCGCATCCCGAGCGCGTGCGCCGTGCGGTGAACGTCGATCCACTCCTGCGTGCCGCATTTTAGGCGGCTGATCCGGAACCGCACCGCATCGTCCAAAATCTCTGCGCCGCCGCCTGGAATAGAATCGAGTCCCGCATCGCGCAGCCGCGCTATTGTGTCGCGCAACGAAATGCCGCTGATCTCGGCGATGTTCACGATCTCCGGCGCGGAAAAACAATGCGTGTGGATTTTGAAGCGCTTCTTGATTTGGCGCAGCAGGTCTTCGTACCACTGGATCTTCAGATCCGGATGAAGCCCGCCCTGCATCAGGATTCCGGTGCCGCCCAGATCGATGGTCTCTTGGATCTTATCGAAAATCACCTCGTTCGGAAGAATGTAACCTTCCTTATGCCCCAAGGGGCGATAGAAGGCGCAAAAGCTGCAATATTCAGTACAGAAGTTTGTGTAATTGATGTTGCGGTCGATGATGTAGGAAACAATTCCCTCGGGATGGTGGCGGCGGCGCACCGCGTCGGCCTCCATGCCGATGCCGATGAGATCGTCGGATTCGAAAAGATCGAGAGCCTGCTCGCGCGTGATCATTGTGCTCCCCCCATTGTAGGATGTGAAGCGCTGGCGCCTGGAAGCAGAAGAAAGGTTAAGATATTGGCCGTGAAGGTCCCCACGCTCCTTTTGTTTCTGGTAGCAGGTTTGGCGGGGCAGATCGAACAGCCGGCTCCCGCTTCGCCCCAAGCACAACCCCATTTCGATCCTCTCCCGTTAACTTCCGTAAAGCCGCGCGGGTGGCTTCTGCGGCAATTAAAGATTCAAGCCGCGGGATTATCGGGCCACATCGATGAATTCTGGCCGGATCTATCCTCGAAAAGCGGCTGGCTCGGCGGGACCGGCGAATGTTGGGAGCGCGGACCGTATTATCTGGACGGACTGGTTCCGCTTGCTTGTCTGCTCGACGATCCCGTCCTGATTGCGAAAGCTCGCAAGTGGGTCGATTGGACTCTCCAGCATCAGCGCCCGGATGGCTCGATAGGTCCTGAAAAGAACAAGGACTGGTGGCCCAACATGGTCATGCTGAAAGTGCTGACCCAATTTCAGGAGGCTACGGGCGATCCGCGCGTAATCCCCGTAATGGAAAAATATTTCGAGTATCAGGCTAACACTCTCGCCGAAAATCCGTTGCATGAATGGGCTATTTACCGGTGGGGCGACGAGGTCCTGAGCATCGTCTGGCTGTATCGTCACAATCACGATCCGAAGCTGCTCGATCTCGCGCGCTCTCTGGCGCATCAGGGTTACGACTGGAAACAGCAATTCGCCAATTTCACTTACACCGGGAAAATGGCGAAAAAAGATACGAATTTAAAAACTCACGTCGTGAACAACGCGATGGCATTGAAGACAGCGGCCGTGTATTCGCTCATCTCTAACGACGAAACGGACCGGCAAGCGATTTACCGGATGCTGACCGAACTGGATCGCTACCATTTGCTGCCAAATGGCGTGCATAGCGGTGATGAGCATTACGCCGGCCTAGATCCTTCGCAAGGAACGGAGTTGTGCGCCGTTGTCGAAAACATGTTTTCGCTGGAAAATCTGATATCGATTTTGGGCGATCCCGCGTTTGGCGACCGGCTCGAAAAGATCGCTTTCAATCCGCTGCCCGCGGCAATCACTTCCGATA
>JALYXS010000078.1 GCA_030946965.1 Acidobacteriota bacterium | reverse complement strand
GCGGGCCGCTATAGCGTCTCCGGAAAGGGCGAGCTGAATGCGGTGCGCGATTCGATGATGGCTAAGATCCGGCGCATCCGCGGCTCGTCGCCCGAGCTATCCGCATCATGGCGTCCGGAGGCTAATGCCTCTGGAGGAGCGCATGCCGATCCCTGGGTCCGGCGGCTTTTAATTGTGGCATCCTGCTGCTTCGCGGCGGTTCTTGTGCTGTACTTCGGTTTCAACCTCGCTCTGAATGCCGGCGCTTCCGAGGTGCACGCCATTGCCGGATCGCGCGCGGGGGATCGTAAATGATTTACCCGCTGACGGCGGGCGCTCTGCTTTCTTGGCTCGTCCTCGCATGGCTCACCGGGACATGGCTTGGATTGAAATCGCCCGATATATGGATCCTGCGGGCGGTGTTGGCGCTAATCGGAATCTCCGCCGCGATCGTTGTGCTCTGGTTCCGCATCTGGAGCCGCGCAAAAGAAAAAGAGGAAGGATCGGCTGCCGAAGCGCCCGCGCCGGAGGCCGACGAGTTGGCCTTGCTGCTGCGCGATGCCGAGAACAAACTCGCCTCGTCGCGGCTTGGCTCGGACGCACGGTTCCGCAGCTTACCCGTGTTTTTCGTAATCGGCCCCGAGGGCTCGACGAAAACTACGGCGGTTTTGCAATCGGGGCTCGAGCCGGAGTTGCTGGCGGGGCAAGTATATCGCGATTCCGTGGTCATCCCCACGGGGCTTGCCAATGTTTGGTTCGCCAAACAGGCCGTCTTTGTTGAAGTTGGATCGAAGGTGCAGGCCGATTCAAACATGTGGGCTCGCCTCATCCGCCGCATGCAACCTGGCAAGATGCGTTCGGTGATGAGCAAGGGCCAAGCCGCGCCGCGCGCCGCGATCGTTTGCTGCGAATGCGAGAATCTGCTCAAGCCGGGCGCCACCGAAGCAGCGGCTGAAACTGCCCGGCAGCTTCGAGTACGCCTAACCGATATCGCGACCATTCTCGGCATCAACCTTCCGGTATATGTACTTTTCACCAAGCTCGACCGGCTGGCGTTCTTTTTGGAATATGTCCGCAATTTCGATAACAAGGAAGCGGCTCAGGTGCTCGGCGTCACGCTGCCGTTCCTGGATAAAACGGGCGAGGTCTATGCGGAAAAGCAGAGCACGAGGCTAAGCGGCGCTTTTCACGAGCTGGTCTATTCTCTATCTGAAAAGCGCCCGGAATTTCTGGCGAGGGAATCCGACGCGAATGCGCGCGCGGGGGTGTATGAATTCCCTCGCGAATTTCGCAAGCTGCGCGGCCCGCTAGTGCAATTTCTGGTGGAACTGTGCCGCCCCAGCCGGCTGACTACGGGGCCGTTCCTGCGCGGGTTCTATTTCTCCGGCGTCCGGCCGGTGGTCATTCAGGAGGAATTGGCCGCCGAGGCCCGGGGATTTTCGTCCAGCGGGCGCGCGGAGGAAGTTCATGACCCGGACGCGACCAGCATGTTTCGCTACGGTCCGGCCGCTCCCTTGGCGCGGGCCGCTGCGGCTCCGGCCACGCGCATGGCGTCGCGGAAAATTCCGCAGTGGGTATTCCTGAACCACCTGTTTGGCGACGTGCTGCTGCAGGATCGTGCGGCGTTGGGCGCCAGCGGCGCGAGCGTGAAGACAAACCTGTTGCGGCGCGCGGTCCTCGGCGCGGCGGCCTTGCTCTGCCTTTTCGCGGGTATCGGGTTTTTGACTTCTTTTTTGCGCAACCGTTCGCTCGTCGCACAAGTCCGCGGCGCCGCGAACGACATAGCAGCCGATCCGAGCTCGCCCGCGCTCGTTTCCGGCTTGCCCACGCGCGACTCGCTCACGCGCCTCGAAACGCTGCGCCAGTCGCTGGCCCGGTTGGGTATTTATGAACGTGAAGGGCCTCCACTCAGCATGCGCTGGGGCCTGTATACCGGATCTAAGCTGCTGCCCGACACGCGCCGCATCTACTTCGACCGGTTCAAACAACTCCTTTTCGGTGGAACACAGCAGTCGCTCCTGGCGGCTCTCAACAGCCTGCCGCGCTCGCCGGGACCGAAGGCCGATTACGGATATACTTACAACACGCTCAAAGCGTATCTCGAGACCACATCGCATCCCGATAAAGCGACGCTCGATTTCCTGCCTCCGCTGCTGCAGGATCGATGGCTCGCGGGACGCGCAATTGACCCGGAGCGGCTGAAACTGGCGCGCAAGCAGTTCGACTTTTACACCTCCGAGCTGCGGATCAAAAATCCCTATTCCTCAGAAAACGACGCGCGGGCAGTGGAAAGCGCCCGGAAATACCTGGCGCAGTTTGCCGGACCGGACCGCGTCTATCAGGTAATGCTCACCGAAGCGAACAAGAGCATCGCGCCGGTGATGTTCAACAGACTCTTCAAGGATTCGGCCGAGGTTGTAACCAATACGCGCGAGATGGCCGGAGCTTACACCAAGCCCGGGTTTGTTTTCATGCAGGCCGCGATGAAGAATCCGGGCAAGTATGTAAACGGGGAGTTGTGGGTGTTGGGCGATCAAGCCGCGGCGGCCATCGACAGCTCCAAACTGGAGCAGGATCTCCGCGGCCGGTTTTACAACGATTACATCCGGCAGTGGCGGGATTATCTGAAAAAATCGGCGATAGTGAAATACGCCAACCTGGCGGACGCGGCAAAGAAGCTGACTGCCACGTCGAGCCCCCAATCTCCGCTGTTGGCGCTATTCTGGCTGGCGTCGCAAAACACCGCCGTCGACGCTCCGGAAATTGAGAAGGCATTCAAGCCGCTGCACGCGCTCATGCCCCCGGCGAGCGTCGATCAATATCTGGGGCCATCGAACAGCGATTACATGAAGGCGCTCGCTAGCCTGCAAATTGCGGTGGAGCAAGCATCGGCGCTGCCTCCGGAGCAGAACGAAACAGCCGCCGCGCAAACCAAAACGAGTGCGAATGCGGCGAAACTGGCCGCGCGGCAAACGGCGCTTACGTTTGGACTGGATTCCGACGCGCACATCGAGGCCACGATTGCCAAGCTCATGGAAGATGCGATCACCTATGCCGAAGCCGCCGCGCCGCAAGGTCCCGATCCGGGTCCCCTGAATGCCGCGGGAGCCGGTCTTTGCGCCCAATTCCGCAAGCTGGCGTATCCTTTCAACGCGCGCTCAACGAATAGAGCAAAGATTGAGGACGTGAACGCAATTTTTCGTCCGGGCCAGGGAGCGCTCTGGGCTTTCTACGAGCAGAACCTCAAGAAGCTCTTGCCGAAGAATGGAGACTCCTATGCCCCGGTGGCAGGCGGTAAACCGGCCCTCAACAAAGATTTCGTGAACTTCTTCAATAAGGCGGCTGCGTTCTCAAATGCGTTATATCAAAACGGAGCGTCGCAGGAGCCGAAGCTCACGTTCGCACTGAAGCCCGCGTTTGGCGGCGATATCACGAGCGTGACTCTCACGCTCGATGGGCAAACCGTCAACTTCCAACCTGATACGCCCGCCGCGAAGTTCAACTGGCCGGGGACGGACGTTCGCATGGTTGCAAAATCCAAAATCGTCGACAGCTTCCCGTGGACTTATACCGGATTGTGGGCGGTATTCGAATATTTCCAGGATGCCGATAAACCGGCGCCCAGCCCCGAATGGTGGGAAAAGCAAGGGGCTCCCGCGCGGCCGGTCTATTCGTCCATTCCGAATCAGCCGCTCGGCGTGCACTTCGATCTCGATATGATGGGCGCTCCACCGGTGTTTCAGAAAGGGTACTTTCGCGACATGTCCTGCGTTTCGGAAGTAGCCAAATAGCGAGGACCAACATGGCTGGCACCCAGACCGACCGTCCATTTCGAGTCAAAACCACCCTGGGAGAGGACGTTCTGCTGCTCGATAGCTTCACGGGCAGGGAGCGGATCTCGGCGCCTTTTGAATACGTGCTGCGAGTTTTGACCGCGGACCCGAATGTCGACATGAACGGCCTGCTTCGGAAGCCGGTCGTTCTTTCTATAAAGCTTCTTTCCGGCGAGGAACGGGCCGTGCACGGCCTGATCAGCCGGATGAAGTTGTTGGGTTACGGAGATGACGGGATGGCGGCCTATGAAATGGAAGTGGCGCCGTGGCTGTGGTTCCTGAACCTCTTTAGCAACTGCAGAATTTTTCAAGATAAATCCGTGCTGGAGATTTCGGAAGCGGTCTTCAAGGATCGCGGTTTTTCCGATTACCGAAACGCCACCAGCGGAGCTTATCCGAAACGCGAATACTGCGTTCAATACCGCGAGACGGATTTCAATTTCGTTTCCCGTCTTCTTGAAGAAGAAGGCATCTTCTACTTTTTCGAGCATACCCCTGACGCGCACACGCTGGTGCTGGCAGACCAGAAATCCGCGTTTAACGACTGCGGGAAAGGGCAGGCGGCCAAATTCATGCCTTCCGAAGGCACCCATCTGGAGGCCGATACGGTCGCCGTCTTGGAGCAGGAATTTTGCGTGTTTCCAGGCAAGTCTACCCTTACGGACTACGACTTCGAAAAACCCAACACGGATCTTCTCGCCACGTTAACCAATGAGCGATCCCCCGGCGAGGTCTACGACTATCCCGGAAATTATAAGCTGAAAAGCGAGGGCGACCGTTATGCGCGCATTCGCCTGGAAGAACGGGAAGTCGCCAATGTCACCGTGCGAGGCAACGGCAATTGCATGGATTTCCAGGCAGGCTATAAATTCACGCTGGCGGAACATTACCGCGACGCTTGCAATCAGGATTACACGCTGGTTTGGGTGCGGAACGAAGGCCGCAATCCCAAATATTTGGCGGGAACTGCCATCCCTTTCGAATTTCACAACGAGTTCGAAGCCATTCCGAACAGTGTCGATTACCGGCCGCCCCGGCTGGCGCGCAAGCCGGTGATCGAGGGATCGCAAACAGCCGTCGTTGTTGGCAAGGCTGGCGAGGAGATCTGGACGGATAAATACGGCCGCGTAACGGTCCAGTTTCCTTGGGATCGCGAAGGCAAGCTCGATGAAAACAGTTCTTGCTGGATTCGCGTCTCGCATCAGTGGGCCGGCAAGCAGTGGGGCGCGATCTACACGCCGCGAATCGGACAAGAGGTAATCGTCAGCTTCCTCGAAGGCGATCCCGACCAGCCCATCATCACGGGACGCGTTTACAATGCCGATCAAACGGTACCCTACGCACTGCCCGGCGAGCAGACCAAGAGCACCGTGAAGTCGATGAGCAGCAAGGGCGGCGCGGGTTTCAACGAATTCCGTTTCGAGGACAAGAAGGGCGGCGAGCAGGTCTTCCTGCACGGCGAGAAAGATCTCGACGTCCGTATTAAGAACGACCGGAAGGAGTGGATTGGCCGCGACCGGAATCTTATTGTCAAGCGGGACAAAATGGAGAAGGTCGAGCGCGACGGGCATGTGGATGTGACGCGCGATCAGATCGAGAAAATCGGGCGCGATCGTCACCTTGCGATCGACGGCAAGCAGGCCATCAAGATAACGGGATCGCATTCGATGGACGTGACGGGCAACGTCATCGAGGAATTCAAGGCCAATCACAGCAGCCAGGTCACGGGGTCGCTGTACTTGAAGGGGATGAACGTAATCGTGGAGGGGGCGACGGAGCTGACGTTGAAGGTTGGTGGAAACTTCATTGATATTAACCCCGGCGGGATTTTTATCAAGGGGACGATGGTTTTCATCAATAGCGGCGGGGCTGCGGGAGCAGGCTCGCCGGGTTCGCTGGTGCCGCCACTGGCTGCAACGGCCGCGATGGAAGCGGATAAGGCCGATCCGGGGGCGGCGGGCGCGGCACAGTCGAAGCAGGCGGCGGCGCAGTTGAGCCTGGGGGCCATGACGCTTGCCGGGGCGCGGAAATCCGCGGCTTCGGATGCGCCCGTGCATGATCCTAATTCCGAAGAGAACAAGCAGAAAAAGCATTGGATTGAGATTCAACTTTTTGGTGAGGATGGAAAACCGATTCCAGGAGAGACGTACCGCATCACGCTACCCGACGGAACAGCACAGGATGGGACGCTTGATGATAAGGGTTTGGCGCGGGTGGAGGGGATCGATCCGGGTACCTGTAAAGTAACGTTTCCGAATTTGGATAAAGACGCTTGGGAGCCGAAGTAGGCGCGAGATAACGGCGGCATTCTTGTCGCTCACTGGCGGTCGGCTGAACAGCGCTGTTGAACTTCGCGCGCTACTCGATGCGGTGGAGAGGTATGGGAAAGGACGGGCATGTGGTCGAACAAGGCGAATGCATGGCGAGTATCGGTGCGAGCTACGGTTTTGACTGGCGTACATTATGGAACCACCCCGAGAATGCCAGCCTGAAGAAGCTTCGCCAAGATCCCAACGTTCTCTACCCCGGCGACGTTGTCGCTGTCCCGGACAGAGTGCTCCGGGAGGAGAATCGTGCTACCGACACGCGCCACAAATTTGTCGTGAAAGGCGTTCCCGAGACTTTGCGGCTCCGGCTCCTCGATGAATTTGACCACCCCAAGGCCGATACAAAATATGAACTACTGATTGGTGCCCAAACTATAACGGGCGTGACGAATGGCGATGGCGAGTTGCGGGAGCGAATCCCACCCGTGGTCACGGAGGCGCGGCTCTTCGTTGGCGAGGAGCGCCGCGAGATCGCGCTCCGCATAGGCGCGCTCGATCCTCTCAAAGAGATTTCGGGAGTGCAATCCCGCCTTGCGAATCTCGGCTATGACACCGGACCTATCGACGGTGTCGTCGGGCCACATACCCGGCAGGCTATTATCGAATTCCAGGAACAGTACGGTCTGGAGCCTACCGGCGGTCTCGACGATCGGACGCTTGCCAAGCTCAAGGAGCGCCATGGGCATTAGGATCGTCTTCCTGATTCTGGCCGGACTGTGTGGGGGGTCTGGCGCCAACCCTCCGTTTTCCTGTTCCGCCGGACGGAAGGCGGTCCGCGCCGCTCCCGTCCACACCCAGTCGGATCATGCGTTAGGCTGCACCGGTAAGGACGGCCGGTGGCAGGGTCTGTACCAGGAACGGTTCGATGACGAGAGCATCGCCGCGACCGGCCAGTACGAAGGAGGCCAGCCCGGCGGCGTTTGGACTTTCTTTTATAGGAACGGCGCGCGGATGACGCACGGCGCCTTTCGATTGGGCCGGAAGGAAGGAC